>CAZFDM010000189.1:0-3581 GCA_964517975.1 uncultured Syntrophaceae bacterium | reverse complement strand
AGAAAGCATCTGGCATACTCAAGCAATAAATTATAGGAAAGATGGAAACCATCCTGATAGCAAACTCTATCAGGCAAAATCAGCCTTAAAATACATCCTCGAACAGGTAGTGAAAGATAAGGTCAATCTCGGTTTTTCCACCTATGCACAGATTAAGGTTGACAAATTCAGAGGAAAATATAAGGTATATAAGAAAACCCAGAATGCTGTCCCAGAAAAATATTACCGCAAGAAAAGGTATTATCGCTGGAGACCGAGTTCAACATATTATATTGAAGGGAGTACAGCCTATACCAGCCCTCCAACAAAATATGCTTGGAGCATTTATGATTACAGTTTTATAGACCACAAAAGTATTTCCAGGGGATCAACTTTAAACCCTGTCGGTGTTGGCTTTACATGGACTGAAACGATTTCTATCCACGACAAATCAGGCCCCCTTCATCCTCAATATATATCTGAAAACAACTTTGAAAAAAAGGCAAGTTACACTGTAACATGGAAGGTAACAGCCATCACTCATTATCCAGAGGAAAACAAATACAGATTTACCTACTCAGTCATCAGCGGCCCCTTTGATTATTATGAAGAGAGTATTCAAACAGTAGAAGTTAGTGGTCCTGGAAGTTGTGGCCTAGATGAGGAAGGAAACCCGTGGCCAAAACAATGGTCAGGCACACCAAAATGGGATACTTATTTTTCTAATAAAGTTGGTCCTAACAATGAGTATAATACGGGAGGTAATGGGAGACCAGCCAGTCACTGGAAATGCTGGGAGTATACATCACCTGAAGTCCCCGAAAAATATGAGTGGAAAGAGGCCTGGTATGACACCTCTGGTTCAACCTGTGATTTGACAAAGACTACGACAGATAGTTTTGGCACCTGGACATGGGATTTAATCCCTGGCACTTGCTTTGACTTCTCTGATTACAAATATCCTGGGAACCCGAGTAACCTTACCAAATACCCCCATACCTGGTCCTATTACCGTATTGATGGAAAAGGCGAGTGGAAATTCTCTGATCAGGTAACACCTTTTTATCCTGCTCCTTCAGGAGAACCGGGGCAGAATGACAACCACTACTTCTTCATCAATTTCCCTGATGATAAGGACCCGAGTTTTAAAGCCTCTGATAGGACGACCATCTTAAATAAGATTCTCTCCTTTCTTGACCTGACACCTGTTAAAAATCCTCAGACAGGAGAATTTTGGACAAAACTTCCCATTCATGCCATTGAGGGAAGGAAGGGTCTTACAAGCGCAACTACTGCAGTGGATACGCAAAAACAGACCCCCCTTTATGATTCCCTCAAATGGGCCTATAAATATTTCTATGATTATATTTACGAATATAAGTGTCCTGGCTGTGCTATAAAAGGCGACCCATCAAGCCAGGAGAAGTTTGGGGAGACCCTCTGCAGGGGCAACTACATCATCCTCCTTACCGATGGTCTGGAGAGTTGCAAATTTGATGGAGGAAAACCTGATTATAGTGCTGCTCCTGCCAAGGCGGCTGAACTCTATGCTATCAATGTCCATACGTTTGTTATCGGATTTGGACAGGATGTCCTCAAGGATGAAGGATATAAGGCACTCAATGACATTGCCCTTGCTGGCTCAGGGGGAAAATATAAAGCCTTCTTTGCTTCGGATATGAATAGTTTAATATCAGCCCTTCAGAGCATTTTTCAAACCATTACGGGTCAGTATTATGGTAGGTCGAATCCTGTCATTACAAAGGCAAGGGATCGCCTCTACCGAGGAAATTTTGAGATCGTTGATGGTGATTGGTTGGGCCACCTCATGGCATGGGATGCGGACAAACAGACCGGAGTCCTTGCCCCTGATTTTGCATGGGATGCAGGTGAGGTGATGAAAACCTTTGGACGGGGGAAGGTCTATACCTGGACAGATTCGGGCCTCAACCCAACTCTTAAGGAGTTTAAGGCCTCTGAAACTTCTCTTTACACACCGACCAATCATGTCAACCCCTCAAATGATGATATCGATGGAGATGGAGTGACTGACAATTTTGTCGATGAGCAGACCATCATCAATTTTACACTCGACCCCAATTATAATGATGGAAAAAATGGGGCAGGGTATTATAAAGGGAAGAGGTCAATCGACTGGAAACTGGGTGACATCTATCACTCCACCCCTGTGGTGATTGGTGAGCCCTCTTTCTTCTTCACCGAGAATGATTATAAGAGTTTTTACCTTGCCAATAAAAATAGGGATGTGGTCATCTATGTAGGGACAAATGATGGGATGCTTCATGCATTCAACAATACCGATGGGAGCGAGAAGTTTGCCGTCATCCCGAAAAATCTCCTTGGCAAACTGAAAAATCTGAGTTCAGTTCACGATTTCTATGTGGATTCAAGCCCAAAGGCCTATGATGTCTATTTTAAAGGTGAGGGAAAATGGAAGACCGTCCTCATCACTGGAGAGAGGGCAGGAGGAGATTACTACTTTGCCCTTGATGTGACGGAGCCAAACAACCCGAAAGCCCTTTGGGAATGGACTCACACAACGCTCGGTCAAACATGGGCAAAGCCTGATATCGGAAAGATCAATGTCGGCGGACAGACAAAATTCGTAGCCTTTATTACAGGGGGTTACTCAAACGATGATAATAAAGGAAATTCCTTTCATGTGGTTGATATCGAGGATTTGACAGTTTATCGAAGTTTTGTCTTAGAGAATGATCGGAAAGTCCCTTCAGGACCAATTGCCTTTGATTCAAACCAGGATGGCTTCATCGATTATGTCTATTTTGGTGATATCCTTGGAGGTCTCTGGAAGGTGAATGTGAGTAGCCCTAACCCTCTCGATTGGAACATCTATCAACTCTATCAGGTGCCAATTACTGGGTTGCAGGATAATGGAGTCCCGAAACCCATCTACCATACACCTGCAGTGATTAAAAATGACGAGGGGAAAATCCTCATTTTCTTCGGAACAGGAGATGAGAAGAACCTTGCCACTGAAACCTACAACTACTTCTATGAAATCGAAGACCAGGGGACGAGCGGGAAAAAGAATTGGCGGGTCGATTTGGAGAAAGGAGAAAAGGTTCTGGCCTCCCCAGCGGTTGCCAATGCAGTAGTCTATTTCACAACATGGCTCTATAAGGCTGGTGGTGAATTCTGCGGTGCTGGAGAGGGGAGGCTCTATGGACGAACCGTTACGAAGATGGGGGCCCCTGGTGGTGAGTTTGGTCTTGTTACCTTAGATCCAAACACTGGTAAATGGACATCTCCTCAATCCTATATGTCTTTGGGTGCTGGGATTCCATCTGCTCCAATTGTTACTAATGGAATGGTCTATGTTTCAACAAGCCTTAATGCAAATAGGGTAATCCAGATTCCTATTCCTCCATGGGCGGTTGCAAGACTGAAATCCTGGAGGGAGGTCTTTTAACCCCCCTTTATCCCCCCTTAATTTAAGGGGGGTATACTTCAAAAAGGTAAATTTCTATTTCACGTAGGGTTGGAGTTTTTTGATCTTTTCGTGGGCCTCAGAGAAGGATTGATCCAATTTTAGAACAAGACTGTATGTGTCAATAGCCTCA
>CAZFDM010000188.1:0-27550 GCA_964517975.1 uncultured Syntrophaceae bacterium | reverse complement strand
GCATCATATAGCCATCCATCCTGCCCCCAATCCCGATAATAATGTTTCTTAGGGCTTGGGCACAGAAATCCATCACCCACCCCATCTCAACATTGGTGGGGTCGATGTCGAGGCGCTTTAGATTTCTCTTTGCCAATTCTGCGTCATCATAATTTCGTTCGTGTTGCATCCTTGCGGTTAGGGCAACCATTGCCAGGTTGTGGGCATTGGTAATGGCATCGATATCCCCTGTAAGACCAAGTGAGAATTCTGTCATGGGAATGAGAAGTGCTTTTCCCCCTCCTGCTGCTGTACCCTTAATATTCATCGTAGGGCCGCCAGAAGGCTGGCGGATACATCCCCCAACGTTCTTACCTCTTTTTCCAAGAGCCTCGATCAACCCCATTGTGGTTGTAGTCTTTCCTTCCCCAAGAGGGGTAGGTGTGATAGCTGTGACTTCGATATATTTTCCATCAGGTCTATCTTTTAACCGGTCAATAATCTTCATAAAATCAAGTTTACATAGTCTCCCATATGGGATGATCTCATCCTTTTTGAGGCCCAATTTGTCTTGCCATTCCTCTATCGAAGGCATAGTTTCTTCGGCGATATCCGCTAATTGCCAATCTGGAAGTTTTCTTGGATCTGCTTCCATATATTTTTTTGAAATCGTAAATGGCATATTTTCTACTCCCCCTTTCAATTTTATTTAAATTTGAATTTTAATTAATTTTTAATCGCGAGTCTTGAACTTTGAGCTTTTAACTTTGAACCTTTAACCTTGTTTGACCCTCCGACCCTCCCCCCTTTCTTTTTGGACTGAAATTAGTTATGTCCCTTTCCCTTGTGAAAAAATAATTTAAGGTTAATTTTGTATGTGACAAGTCTCACAATGTCGATTGGGATACTAAAATAAAGACCTTTTTTTGTCAAGGGAAATTTTTTAAATTTTATATAGGATTTAATATATTGAAGTTATTAAATATTTTTAATATTTTAGTCCGATATAAAAATAAGAGTTTATCCCTTCAATCTCTGGGGCGAAAAAGAGTGAAAATGAAATCCATCTATATTAATAACTTATTGACTTTGTAACTTTTTTGAATAATAATAAAATTAATTTAAAACTTTGGCGATGAAGTTCGCCTTTAACCGTTCCTTTAAAAAGGAACTGATAACTTCTACTCAATTTTGGTAGAAGTTTTTATTTTTTGAGGAAAAAGGAGGTGAGAATTATGAAAACAAGAAAAGAATTTCTTGAGGCAGTGATGAAGTTAGCAAACTTGAAAGACCTAAAGCAGGCAGATGATGCTGCGAAGGCAGTGATCTCGCTTACAAAACTTATTATAGGAGAAGAACTTTCTCAAAAGATTGCAGAAGTTTCGCCTCCTGACCTGCGACTGGGATGGGAATCTATTAGGGCTGCACAAACGGATGATTTTGAGCGCGATGAGCATCTATTTGAAACTGGGGAAGTTGAGGAGGGAGGAGCATAATATTGCATTGAAAATAAATATATTCATCTAATGGTAAGATTAAATTTCTTTGTCCACCAGTAGACAGAGACATCGTAACCATTGCTGTCATTAAGGGAATTTTAATTGTTCATACCTCCCATTGGAGTATGAGGAGTTTAATTGCATAAAGAGAAAGGGAATCTCTCCTTTAAAAAGAGGGCTGGGAGGGATTTGATAACTTCTACTGGTAATCTGGTAGAAGTTTTTTAATATTGAGAGGTTGAGGGAAAATCAAGAATTGAAGACTGAACTTGATCTCCTCAAAATTGTTCAATATCTGAAAGAGCGTGAAAAAGCAGAGGGTGGATATAGCTTTGCTCCTGACCTCTACCCCGATATTGAAGATACCTATTATGCTATTCGCACCTTGCAAATATTGAATGGAGAAATAAATCGAGATAAAACAGTTAACTACCTAAAAACGATTGATTGGAAAGGGGTGGGTTTCCCGAGAGCCATTTACATGCTTGTCTATCTCTATGTATCTTTGAATGTCGATTTTCCTCCGAAGTTGATTGAACTTCTCAAAGGGGATTGGGCGAAATCCCACACACTTGATGCTCAGTATTTTTCTGATGAAATTCGAAAACTTATTGGTCAGCCCCTTAACCCTTTAAATTCAGCATCTCATTTTCAATTCCAACCTAATGATAACTTGCAAACTCTTCAAAAGAAGGTTTCAATTTTATTAAACCGCAACCTTAACTTCGATAAACACCAGATCATCCGATGGGTCCAATTCTGTCAAAATGGGGATGGAGGGTTTGGGTTCTATCCGGGGACAACCTCTTATATGGAAAACACCTACTGTGCACTCGAAATTCTATCAAACCTCGGAAGCACACCGCTGGAGATTAATACCTGTAAGAAATATATCCTTGGTTGCCAAACAAAGAGCGGTGGATTTGGTAGGGCACCTATTAGTTTTCCATTTATCGAAAGCACATTTCAGGCTATCGCAGGATTAGTCATTTTAGATGAGATGGAAGGGAGCAGTACATGAAATTTTATTGTCCGAACTGCTGGACTCATGTAAAGGAGGATGAAAAGGTCTGCCACGAATGTAAGATCGACATTGAACCTCTCGATCATCGAAGCTACTTTCAGAAACTGGTAAATGCTCTAAATCATCCAGAGCGGACTACCAGAATCAGGGCTGCCTATATTTTGGGTACGTTGGGAGATCGTCGGGCTATTAAACCACTTACTAAAGTACTTGATAAATCAAGTGGCACGGAAGACGTATTTTTTATCGAGACGGTTGCCATTTCGCTCGGGAAAGTGGATGGGGAAGAAATAGTCCCCGTTTTGATTCGCTTGATGGACCATCCCTCTTTTTTGGTGAGAAGGGCCGCTTTGCATTCTTTGGGAAATTTCAGAAGTGAAGAAGCCATAAAAGCCATCAAAAAAGCTTTAAAAGACACAAGTCCCAATGTCCAAGAATTGGCGCAAAAAATTCTACAAACTCAGTGAAAGATGGATTCGAAGGTCGAATTCAAATATAAGGACAATTGGTGCAACAAAATAATCAAGTGATTTCGAAAGCGACAGCCTTCAAATTTGTTATCCTATTGGGATTCGTCAGCCTCTTTGCAGACGTGACTTATGAAGGGGCTCGCAGTATCACTGGGCCGTACCTGGCACTTCTTGGGGCGAGTGGAACAGTGGTAGGGGTCGTTGCAGGTTTTGGGGAATTGATTGGATATGCCCTGCGCCTTATCTCCGGTTATATCAGTGATCGGACAGGAAAATATTGGACGATGACGCTTTTGGGTTATTTCGTTAACCTCTTGGCAGTTCCTCTTCTTGCATTGGCAGGACGATGGGAAATTGCCTCTCTTTTAATGATTGCAGAGAGAATGGGAAAAGCGATTCGAACTCCTGCCCGTGATGCGATGCTTTCGCATGCTACACAAAGCGTAGGCCGAGGATGGGGTTTTGGATTGCACGAGGCAATGGATCAGATTGGAGCGATCTTGGGTCCGCTCATCGTTGCCACGGTGCTATACTTTGATGGAGGTTATCGGATAAGCTTTGCTATTCTACTCATCCCGGCTCTCCTGGCATTGGCCGTGCTTCTTACTGCACGAGCACTCTATCCTCGTCCCCGCGATTTGGAGGTTGCTTCTGCCCAATTAAAAACAAAGGGATTTTCACACATCTTCTGGCTTTATCTTGCTGCGGTCTCATTGATTGCCGCAGGCTACGTCGATTTTCCCCTGATCTCTTTCCATTTTGAGAAACTATCTGTGGTTCCCAAAATCTGGATTCCGGTTTTTTATGCAGTGGCGATGGGAATGGATGCCCTTTCAGCCCTTTTCTTTGGCCGTTTGTTTGATCGGGTGGGTCTTTCAATCTTAATTGTTGTTTCATTACTTTCTTCTCTTTTTGCTCCATTCGTCTTTTTAGGAGGATTTTCTCTCGCTCTTATCGGAATGGCTTTATGGGGGATAGGGATGGGGGCACAGGAATCGATTATGCGGGCTGCCATGGCAGAAATGGTCCCGATTAACCGGCGAGGCAGTGCCTATGGGATTTTTAATGCAGGGTTTGGTTTCTCCTGGTTCTTAGGGAGTGCGATTATGGGAATCCTGTATGATGTTTCCATTTCGTCTCTTATTGTATTCTCGGTGGTGGTCCAGCTGACTTCTGTGCCTCTGTTCTTATTAATCCGAAAGCAACCCGGATGACTTTCATCGATGCAACTACCTTGAAACAATTACGAAGGCATCTTTGAGTAGGGGAGCAATAATGGAAGAGATCTCCTTAGATAAAAAAAGGACAGTTGATAAATTAACTCTTGGTGAATTTAAAGCCCTTTTCGAAAAAGGTGAATGCCCAATCTGTCAGATGTGTGCGGCCACCCTGGAGAGATTTTTTTATTGGAATGAGATGCCCTCTATCTTTCGCAACATGAAATCGGGTGTTTGACTCAGGGGAGAGATACAGTGTCACCCGACGCAGATCAAAGAGGATCAAAGATGGAGCGGTCTTTACGGGAGGCTTTGAACTACAGGGGTTGTCTGATCTGTCATGTTTTAGACAGGGATGAAACTGACTTTATTGCACAGCTTCAGTACGAGACGATCAAAGGTGAAAAAGTCCGTCAGGATCTGGTTTCGTCAAATGGGTACTGTAACTTTCATTTTTACATGATGTCTCGATTGTCGAGCCCGATCGTCAATGCCACCCTGGCAAAGGATTTGATCGAACGAGCCATCGGCGAAATAGAAAAAGGGTCTTTCGAATCAACATGGGGCTCAAATTGTCCTGCATGCCAGTTTATGAGAGAGCGAGAGGAATTCTATTTAGAAGAATTTGCCGCCCTTGTTTCAGATAAAGTCTTTCAAAAAGAGTATGAAGGGACCGATGGTTTATGCCGAATTCATCTAAAAAAAGTTTTGAATTCGGTAGAAGACGTGTTGTCTTGGTTTCTCCTGACAACTCAAGTAATGCATTTGAGGCTTTTGAAAGGTGAACTGGATACCTTCATATCAAAAGTGAGATCGACTTCACGGGATATGGGGGAGGAGAAAGACTCATGGTGGGTTGCCATTGAAAAAATGGTTGGAAAGAAAGGATTAAGGTATTTCTGATATTGACACAATTTCAGTTTGATCTTATATTGAATTCATAAAGAAGGTTCCTCGGTAGGTGAGGCTCCCGCGAGACACACAGGCCACTGCCCGGAAACTTCGAAAGAAGTTTGTCGAACAGGTTGACCAAGCATTCTCGGCTTAAGGGTTTGCTCAATGTGGCTGAGGCTATTTGGCCTCTTACGGTACGCGGTGCCAAAGCTTGAACGAGTGGGGAAACAAATCGATTTGAAATTGGGCAACCATCAAGGGTTGTCAGATTCAAAGTTAAAACCATTCCCCCCTCGTGGAATGGTTTTTTTATTTCTATTCTCCAGTTCAATTCGGTGCCCAAAGGAGATTATATGGAAACAGACACACAGGAACCTCCAGGTAAGGGAGATTCTTGCGTCACGGCGTGGAAAAGGCAGAGGTGATCTAAAAGGGTTATTTCCTGCTATCGTTTCACCCCCTTTGCTTTTCCCACGGAATTCGTCGTGACGAAGGCGAGGGGCGGAAACGGGAAATGCTTATTTAATAATAAACTGCTCTCCAATAGCGATCCCACTTCTTAGCCCCCAATTAAGTCAAAATTCATTTTAGTGGTATTTTTTTCTGGTACAAACACACTATTCAGGACGTAGAACTGCCTTCTTAATGAAGGTCAGTAGGTATGGTCTGATGAAGATGAAAAATAGAGTGATTTCAATAACTCGCCTGTTCCATGTGGACTCTGCCATGTGGAAATCAGTGGCTGAAAAGATATCCCTTTTCTTCGTGAAGGAGAGGATAGGGGGCCTGCCCCAAAAGACCAACGGAAATTGGAGCAGACTGATTGAGCTCTGTGCGATGTCTTCCGATGAGGCCTTACGAAGCCTATCGACTTCGGAACAGGGGCTTAATCAGGGTCAGGTCGAATCGCTCCAGAAGGAATTTGGTCCTAACGAGATCAGCCGGGCGAAAAGAGCCAGCTTTCTTTCAGAAATTTTTCAACGGTTTAAGAATCCCCTGGTAGGGCTTCTTCTTATCATCGCTGTGGTTTCTTTGCTCATGGGGGATCTACGGTCCACTCTCGTGGTGAGCGGGATGATCCTGATCAGTGTCTTTCTTGCCCATATCCAAGAGATGAGATCGAACCGAGCAGTGGAAAAGCTAAGGGCCATGGTCCAAACGAACGCGAATGTTCTCCGGGAGGGGAAGGAGATGGAAATTCCCATGTCCGAACTCGTTCCTGGAGATATCTTACTTCTCGATGCTGGAGCGTTGATCCCAGCCGATATCAGGCTGATCAGCGCTAAAGATTTTTATATCCATCAATCTGCCCTCACCGGGGAATCGATGCCTGTAGAAAAAAATGCCTCCCCTTGCACGACCACCGGCAAAGGGATCCTTGAACTCCAGAATGCCTGCTTCATGGGAAGCAGTGTGCTGAGCGGGACCGCGAAGGGGGTAGTGGTCAACACTGGGAGCCGAACCTATTTCGGTTCGCTTTCTCAAAGGCTCGCCTCCCAGAGGGTGTTGACCAGTTTCGACAAGGGGATCGCAGGGTTTACCTGGTTGATGATCCGCTTTATGTCCGTGATGGTCTGTGTGGTCTTCCTGATTGTCGGATTGACGAAGGGCAACTGGATCGAGGCCCTCATGTTCGGGCTTGCGGTGGCCGTGGGGTTAACACCCGAAATGTTACCGATGATCGTGACGGTAAATTTGGCCAAAGGCGCCCGTGCGATGTCCAAGAAGAAAGTGATCGTGAAGCGATTAAATGCGATTCAAAATTTGGGAGCGGTCGACATCCTCTGCACGGATAAGACAGGAACCCTCACTCAGGACAGGGTCGTCCTGGAAAGATATGTTGACGTTACGAACCGGGAAAGCGAGGACGTCCTCCGTTACGCCTATATGAATAGCTACTATCAAACCGGGTTGCGGAATCTGCTGGACCGAGCCATCCTATCCCACAGCGAATTCGAAGTGGAGCGGAGCTGCCGGAAAGTCGATGAAATCCCTTTCGATTTTTTGCGAAAAAGGATGTCGGTCGTGGTCGAGTATGAGGGGGCCCATGTGCTCATCTGCAAAGGTGCGGTCGAGGACGTGTACAAAGTATGCCAGTATTACCAGGTGGATGACGAAATTCATCCCTTAATCGATGTGATCAAGTACGATCTCATGGAAGAGTATCAGTCGCTGAGCGAGGATGGGTACCGCGTTTTGGCCGTTGCCTATAGAGAGTTTCCGAAGGAAAAGGACGTTTTCTCCGTTTCAGATGAAAGCCACTTGGTCTTGTTGGGATACATCGCTTTCTTCGATCCACCGAAGGATTCGGCCGTGGTCGCCTTAGAGCATTTGAGACGGAGGGGGATTTCTGTGAAAATTCTAACGGGCGACAACGAGCTTGTAGCGAAAAAAGTCTGTCGAGATGTGGGCATCCCCTCGGAAAGGGTGTTGACCGGAGATCAACTCCAAGGAGCGACTCCAAATCAGTTGGAAGACTGGGCCGAGACCACCACGATCTTCGCTCGCCTCTCGCCATCGCAAAAAGAAGAGATCATTCACGCTTTGCAGAGTCGGGGACACGTGGTGGGGTTCCTCGGCGACGGGATTAACGACACCTTGGCCATGAGAGGGGCAGATGTTGGAATATCGGTGGATACGGCTGTGGATGTCGCCAAGGAGTCGGCCGATATCGTCCTGCTTGAGAAATCGCTCCTGGTTCTTGAAGACGGCATCGTCGAAGGGAGAAGAGTATTTGGAAACATCATCAAATACATCCGAATGGGGGCGAGCTCCAACTTTGGCAACATGTTCAGCGTCGTCGGGGGGAGCTACTTTTTACCTTTCCTTCCCATGGCTCCCATTCAGATCCTCCTTAATAACCTCTTGTACGATATTTCCCAGGTCGGCATTCCCACTGACAAAGTGGATCCCGAATTTACAGAGACCCCGCGCAAATGGGACATTGGCAACATTAAGAAATTCATGATCTTCATCGGTCCGATGAGCTCTCTTTTCGATTACGCGACCTATGGCTTGATGCTCTTCTTCTTCAAATGCAACCAATTCCTAAACCCCGATATCCTGCCATACATGAAGGCCTACTATGAGAAGCTATTTCATACAGGGTGGTTCGTCGAATCGATTCTGACCCAGACGATGATCGTCCACATTATCAGGACGAGGAAAATTCCCTTCTTCCAGAGCGTGGCCAGCCCTGGGCTCCTGATAACGACATTGCTTGTGATCGCGATGGGAGCTTTTTTACCCTATTCGCCATTGGCCGAAACCTTTGGATTTGTCCCCTTGCCTGCGGTCTATTGGTTATGGATTTTCGGTTTTCTACTCGCTTATGCGGTTTTGACACACAGGGTCAAAGGTTGGTTCTTCAACCGATACGGGGTAGATTGAGATGAAAAGCATTCTGGATGCATTACAGGAAGGCAGATTGATCGAGTTGCCCGATAACCACAAAGAAAGTGCGCTCAAATATCTGGCGAGCCTGATTGAGGCCATCCCTGATCTCAAAGCAGGCAGCGATGTGGAAGGGGCGGTCCTGACTCGGGAAAGGGCCTCCAATACCGCTATCGGGAGAGGTTGGGCCTGCCCCCATGGACGCTCAGCGGGTGAAGGAGAATTGGTTTGTGCAGTGGGTTGGAGTCCGACGGGCATTCCGTACGGGGCCCCGGACGGGAAACCCGTTCATCTGATCGTTATGCATTACGTTCCTGATGTTCAGAAGAATGTCTACCTGAAGGAGATTTCGGGGCTTGTCCAGGTGATCAAGAAAAATGAGGGGAAGAAAGAGGTTGAAAAAGCGAGGGACCTGATGGAGATTCGAAACCTTTTACTCGATCTGATTGCGGATGCGCTTGAAGCCGAGGTTCCTGAGGCCAAGGCCCGGATGATTCGTCTTGAGGCGAAGCAGGCGGCGGTCCTTCCTGCTCCAGAGGTAGCTGTGTCGGCAGAGCTGTTATCCTCCCTGAGTTTTGTTCCCTTGTCCATCCTGGTCATTCCTGGATACAAGCCCATCGTCCTTTCCCAGGATCAGGAGATCGTTTCTTTTCTCGAAAGTGCCCTTGACCTGGCGACCTTGCTGGCGGAGAAAACCCCTTTCAGTTACAAAGGGTACAGAATTCTCCCGCGTTCAGTAACTGCCTACCAGCCAAACAGGTTTCTTTATGATTGTCTTGCCATAAAAATTAGAAACCCGAAAATAGCAGAAAACTTGACATCAATTTTATGAAATGGTAAAGTTTTTGAAGGTGATGGAGTCCACCTAAAACTGCCTTGAAAGGCTGATGACTCCTATCGAGGTTAAGAACTCCTTGGTAGGAGTCTTAGAAGGTGGATCAAAAGAAACTCCTACCAAGGAAACCTTGGAGGAGTTTTTTTATGGGGTTTGCCATCCAATATCCACTTTCCTCTTACCCAGAAAAACTATCAAACAGAAGTTCCAGAGATAATCGGGGAGTCTTCAATGGGTTACCAGATGAGGTTTCCCAGATTCAACTTTCTGATGGTGAAATCCATTATCTCTATTGGTTCATCCAGGGGAGCATAATGGTTCCCGACATTCGGCAAAGACTTCGGAGAGCCTGGGGCTTCTGTGAGCGACATGCCTGGGGTTATATTTTGGTGGAGGCAGCCTTCTACCGAGGCTTTATGCACGGGGCCTCTCTCCTTTATGAAGATCTCCTATCTCCAGCCTTATCTGTCTTTAATATCAGAGGGCCGCTGAAAAATTGGCGCCTCGTGAGAAATCTAATTCCAAAGGGACCTTGCCCAATGTGCGAAATGGGATTCGGCCCGCATTCAAAAGGAATAGTTAGACCCGAACTGATCGAAAGGGGACGTGATGTTACTGAACTCGTTGCATTAGCCCAGAGAACAGAGACCTATTGGGTGAAGACAATATGTGGCCGATGTATTGGGAATGGATCAGATCACCGTTATCGTCGCCATCTCATAGAGGATATATCAAATGGATCAATCGAGCAACTTTCTAATCACAAAGCACTAATCGATTACATTTATTACCATATCCGTTTATACCATCGTTCTTTTCGTCTTGAATTCCAAGGTTCCCAAACAGAAGAAGATATGGCGGCCTTAATTGGTGCTGTTGGATGGTGTAGTGGTTGGAAGACTTTTCTTTCAATTTATGGGGAAAATGGCCTTTTAAGGTCAAATGAATCCAAAAACATTAATTCCGGGAAGTGAATCATAAAAATGGGTGAATATAAGTCCTCTGGCAAAGAACCTTATGTCTTTTGTGTAGAAAAACCAGGGGATCTCCTTGGTGTCCATGCAGATCTTATGGAAGAGGCGCTTTGTCCGGAAGAACCATTGCTCTATCTTATTTATTCCCCTATTTGGCCAGGGAAGAAAGGACCCTTTGGGCTGCGTGCGATCCCTGCATCTCATGCGGTTGCAGCGACAAAGTATCGATTTATCATTTCGGAAAATCAACACAAAGAAGGAGTTGCCCCTACCATTCAGTCTATCCCGTTTGATGAGGTGTTTTATGTCCAATTAGGTAATGCTCTCAGTTTAGGTTGGTTTTCAATTCAATCTGTAAAAGAAAGGGAAACGTTTTTTACCACCCTCTTTTTTACCACTACTGGTATAGCGCACTTCGAGAGGTTAATCCGTGAATATCGCAGACATACTGTAGCGAATTGTAGCCAACTTTCGAAAAAAATAGATTGGGTAGATGTTTGGCATCGGACACCCATGACTCAGTTAGATAGATTGAAATCACTTGTCTTGAAGGAGGAGATTCCGTTCAACTTAGTTCGTTCTTCAGAGCTTTGGTGTTTAGAAAAAAAACGTTGGGGAAAAACTCCCGTCTATCTTTCCCCAAATGGTATTCTGATATCGACCAGTTTTGGATTCATCCATGCTACAGATGAACCATGTATCAGGCCAAAAGTATTTAGCATTGGGGTCAATGTGTCTTGTATTGCATTCGGTGCCCTGAAGTCAGCCCAACTCCTTCAAAAAAGGACACATGGACAAGATCTACCCTTTTTACGGCTGGAACTCTCCCGCAGAAACCTCGTGGTCGATTTCGATATACCCTTTGACAAAAGCAATTTAAAGGAGGCTGAGGATCTCTTTGATTTTCTAAAATTTAAAATAAAAACCGATTAATCATGAAAATTAATTTTATTCCTCTATTCATCGGGCTGGTACTAAGCCCTATTGCAGCGGCAATGGCCTTTCTTATCATTTATGAAGAATATTCACATCATTATCCAGATAAGAAAAAGCCATTAAAATTTGCTTTCGAAGCGGGAATAATTACTCTTATTATTTTTGGGATGCTCTCTTTATTGGCAAGTTCATTTATTTAAATCGGACCCATTCAAAGGTTGATCATTTTTATCAGAATCGCCTTCTCCCAAGAAGCAAGTAGGCATAGGCTTTGGTTTTGAAATCCTATTTGGTAGGAGCAGTTTAAATGAATGAAGAGAACCTGGTTCATTTTGGTACCTCCATTTGAAGGTTAGATAAAGGGTATGCATTTTGTAGGTCGGGAAAAGGAGGTAGGGCAAATTAGAGAATCCCTCGAGGAGGGGAAGAATGTCATCCTCTCAGGGAAATATGGGATGGGCCGGACGAGCCTGGTCAAGCAAATCTCGGATGCAATGAAAGGCCAATGGCGATTTGTTTTTGTGGACTTTTCTAAGACCCCCGGGAGTGTATGCCATCATCTATTGGTCGAGTTGTTTCCGATGCATTCGTTTGATCGTGAACATCTGAATTATAGACCCAATCGATTTCGAATCGCTACCCTTGCCTTAGAAGATAACAGGAAGCATGTGCTCGTCTTGGACAACGTTTCGAAACTTTCCGTTCAGAAGCTTGATCTGATCCGATACCTAACCTGGGAAAAACGATTTCAATTCATTTCAATTGTAGAGAGTTTTTTGGTAAAAGATAGCCTCTTTCGATTAAGGGTCTGGATGAACCCCGCAACCCTTATTGTCCTCCACCGTCTCAGTGAATCGAGTGTGGTCCAATTTTTTCGACAGTTGTCCGAAGGGCATCAGTTGGGCTGGACAGAAGGGAAGATCAAGAACTTAGCGAAGATGACAGGGGGTTACCCACTCCGAATGAAAGAAATTGCGCTACGAGAACTTGAACGAAACCGACAGTCGCAGGAGGTGAGCTATTAACTTGAGGGCTTAGTGGCTCTCGGGTTGGGTGCTTTGCTATCAGGAATCTCAGGAGGGGTCATCGGTTGTTCTGAAGCGGTGGTTTTTCCTCCCTATCTAAGCAAGGTTGTCCTCTTCTGCAACTTTCAATCTTGTCGCCTCGCACTTAGATGTTAAGGAACAGAACCTATCAATCTTTGAGGAACATAACCGACTCTCCAAGAGACAATTTATATTTTGGCGAGGCATTAAAAAGTAACCAGCTGGAGGACTCAACTGGGGGAAAATTCTCTACCTTTTTGGTTCAAAGATTTTGATTGGAATATTCTGAAAAGATATCTTCACATTTTACCAAATTGTGGGTCAAAAAATTCTTAGGGTGTTTGGCCCCTACTAAAATCCTCCTGGAGTTTAAAAATTTGATAGTCAGGTAGCTATCTGAAAGGACATGCAGGGACTCTTGTTCAGTTCTAAATTGGATATCTGACGGATATGACCTATTTCTTAAATTCGATATTTGACATTAATCCTTTTAAAATGTTAAAAAAATAAAAGGTGATGGAGTTCACCTGATAACCGCCCTCAGGGCTGATAACTCCTACAGGGAAAACCTGAAGGAGTTTTTTTTATGAATTTAGCACTAAAAGATGTTTCCCCCCATTCGTTGACCAAACCTTACCAATCTCTTTTACCTCGAATTCGAGAAATCTGTGATCAGTTTCATATCGTCTCCTTGAACCGTCCGATAGAGGCCTGCAATAATCTTCTCAGTCAAGATCAATTGATTGATGTTGCCATCCTGGGACAATTTAAAGCAGGGAAGACTTCTTTTCTCAATAGTTTGATTGGAAAGCCCATCCTTCCAGTAGGAGTCACTCCGGTGACCACTACGATCACCCGAATTCAGTATGGAACAGAAGAGAGGGCCATCATCCGATATTTCGATGGTCGAGAAAGTGAAGAGGATATTGCCTTGGTTGGAGAATTTACTTCAGAGACTAAAAACCCTGCCAATCAGAAAAATGTTGAGGTGGTGGATATAGAACTGCCCTCCTTAAAACAGTATGCTGGACTGAGGTTTGTGGATACTCCAGGTCTGGGGAGTATCTATAAATACCACATGGAAACCTCCGAAAACTGGCTTCCAGAGGTTGGAACGGCTTTATTAGCCATCAGTTCGGATCGCCCCCTTGCAGAGAATGACCTTCTCCTTATCCGAGAATTGAGGAAATATACGCCGAAGATTGTTATTCTCCTTACCAAGGTCGATCTCTTATCTCCAGATCAACAGAAGGAAGTCGTCCATTTTTTCCGAAGAGCCCTCCAAAGGGAGTTCCGCGAGGAATTTCCCATTTATCTCTACTCAACTCGACTGAATACTGAAGGATGGAAACAGAAGGTTGAAGATGAAGTCCTTCATCCTCTTTCTATAAACTGGGAAGAAGAATTTGAGAATATCCTCCGGCATAAGATTCAATTTCTCATTAAGGCTTGCCTGGGCTACCTTGAGATTGCTCTGAAGACCTCCCTCCAAGCCGATCACGATCGGGAACAACTTAGGAGACAAGTTCTGGACGAAAAGGTAAACTATGAATTGATCCGCCAGGAAATCAATCTAATCACTCGTGAAAATACTGAACAAACCCGAGCGCTGATTCAGAATTACCTGGAGAAATTTCACCAAACTCCACTCAAAAAAAAGTTAATAGAGAGGTTGCTTAAGGAAATGCCTGCCTGGAAGGGAAATCTCTCTAAGCTTACTGACCAGTATGAGAATTGGCTCAAGGAAACCTTAGCGGAAGAGATTGGTCATATCTCAAGGACTGACCATAAACATTTTTTTGGGACTCTTAAAAAGGCTCATGCCAGTCTCTCAAGGTCACTGGAGAATTTCCGGGCCCTTTTAAACCAGAACATCGAGAGGGTACTGGGCATCCGTCTTGCAGAGGCGGAATGGAAAATCGAGGTCATGGAACCCCAACAGCCTGATATTCGAATAAGTAGGACGTTTGATTTTCATCTCACTCTGTTCTGGTTTCTAATTCCCATGGTTATTTTTCGTCCTTTTTTTGAAAGGCATTATTTAAATCAACTTTCCAATATTGTTGAAGTGAACCTTTCACGTTTAGCAGCCCAATGGGAGGACCGGATTAATAAGGTTATTGGTGAAATGAAAAAGCAGGCCTTAAAATATGTTCAAGATGAGTTGGATACGATTGACTCCCTATTATCCAGGGCCCATGGGCAGAGCGATCAAATTCGGAGGACGATGGACGAACTCAAAGGGCAATTAGAACAATTTAATGGGTGAACTGTTTAACAGGTTTAGGGCTCTTGATTTCCCTTTATAAAGGAATCTTTTAAGATTTCGATTGTCGAATCTAAATAAATCCCATTCTTTTATTGACTTAGGATTTTTTTTGGACAATAATGAGGTTAATTATTTAAACCCTGGTGATGAAGCTTGTGTCTAACCGTTCCTTAGAAAAAAATGATAACTTCTACTCAATTTCGGTAGAAGTTTTTATTTTATACGAGGAGGTTGAATGATGAAACAATGGGCAAGGGAAGATTTAAATCCTAGTCCTCGGATTTTAATGGGACCAGGGCCGAGCAATGTTCATTATCGAGTTTATCGGGCAATGGCTACCCCAGTGATTGGGTACCTCGATCCACAACTTCTCGCCTGTATGGATGACATTAGTCAGATGTTGAGGGATCTTTTCCAGACTAAAAACCCTCTTACCCTTGCCATCTCAGGAACTGGAAGTTCTGGCATGGAAGCCTCGTTTGTCAATTTTGTTGAACCAGGGGATACTGTCGTGATCGGTGTCAGTGGCTTTTTTGCGGAGAGAATGGTAGAGGTTGCATCCCGATGCGGAGCCAGGGTCGTAAGGGTGGATGCAGATTGGGGAAGGATCGTTGAACCCGAAAGGGTGATAAAGTCCTTGAAGGAACATCCTGAGGCAAAAATATGTGCTTTGGTTCATGCTGAAACCTCTACAGGAGTCAGACAGCCTCTCGAAGAGATTGGGGATTATTGTAAAAAGACAGATACGCTTCTTCTCATTGATGCAGTCACTTCTCTTGCAGGGATTGAATTGAAAGTAGATGATTGGGGAGTAGATATCTGCTACAGTTGCACCCAAAAGGGTCTAAGCGTTCCTCCTGGACTTTCACCCATTACGGTCAGTCCAAAAGGAGTGGACATCCTTCGATCAAGGAAGACAAAGATACAGAGTTTCTACCTCGATTTACTCCTACTTGAAAAATATTGGGGAGAAGAGAGGGTTTACCATCATACCGCACCTGCCACCATGTTTTATGCCTTGAGGGAGGGGTTGAGGGTGGTTTTTGAAGAAGGGCTTGAGGCAAGGTTTCAGAGGCATCAGACCTTAGGGGATCGACTGAAGATGGAGCTTGAAGCAATTGGCATTAAATTGTTTGCACAAGAAGGATATCGCCTCTCTGTTTTAACCTCTGTCTATGTCCCTGAAGGGTTTGAAGATGCATGGGTACGTAAAAGACTTCTTGATGAGTATCACATCGAAATAGGGGGAGGACTTGGACCACTCCGAGGCAAGATATGGAGAATCGGACTGATGGGCGAGACCTGTCGTCTTCAGAATATCAAATCGCTTATCGGTGCTTTAAAAGACATCTTAGGTAAATGAAAGGGATTTCTTGCACCCTATATTCTTTAGGGAAGCGAGCAATCGTTTTAATTCCACTTCAACTTCTGGCCCAGGCCGTTTCAGAGGAGGCCTTGGATTTCCACCGAAGTAGCCCGCGAGATCCATTGCTATCTTCAATCCCCCAATTCCATATTTAACAGTCACCGCCTTGGCCAAAGGAGTTAACAAATTCTGTAAGGCCCTTGCCTCTGAGAACTTTTTCTGTTTAAAAAGGCTATAGATCTTAACACATTCCTGAGGGGTGGCATTGGCAACAGCAAGAATTCCTCCAACTGCTCCCACACAGAGGGCAGGGTAAAAGACAGGGGCTGAACCAACGAAGACAGCAAATCCTTTCCGAGAAAGACGGATGATTTCACTCAATTGGTCAATATTTCCTGAGCTATCTTTGATTCCAATAATATTGGGGTGCTCAGAAAGTTTCGCCACCACTTCGGCCTCTAAATTGATTCCGGTGAATTGGGGAACATTATAGATCAGGATTCCAATCTTAGAGGCATCTGCTAAAGCGATAAAGTGTTCATAAAGAATCTGAGGTTTCATTGAGCCCTTGAAGTAAGATGGGGTAACCACCAGGGCACAATCTGCTCCCATATTGGCTGTCTGATTGGTAAATCGTATCGTCTCCTGAGTTGACTCCATTCCCGTTCCGACCATCATGATCTTGGTAGAGGGGATGGAGTCTCGGGATACTTCGATTACCTTCCGCTTTTCCCTCTCGTTTAAATAAACTGCCTCCCCATTAGAGCCAAGGATAAGATAACCGGACAGACCTGTCTTATTCCATTTCTTAAAATTATTTTTGAGTTTGTCTAAGGCCAGTTTTCCATCTTGAAAAGGCGTTGTAATCGGGGGCATGACTCCAGTGAGTTTCATGGTCAAATTCTTTGTTTAAAATTTAGGGACCAAAGGTTCTTAACTTCAATTGCTTTTTATAATTAACATAGGATAAAGTGAGGGTCAACTCATAAGAGGCCTCTGAACAAGCCTGTAAAAAGACTGGCAAGGCAAAGTTCCAAACCTTTCTAATGCGGGCCCAAATAATTTTACTAATTTTTTGTAGGGTAAGCCCTTGTGGCTTACCTTTTCACGGTAAGGGATAAACCCTTACCCTACGAATTGATTTGAGTAAGGGATAAACCCTTACCCTACAAGTAGTTACTATCACTATCAACTCCCCTGTCTCATCGTTGATGATATGACGATTAAAACCTTTTTTAGAGGTCTAAATAATTTTTCTTGACAATTTTTGTGAATCTTAATGTAATGTAGCACGAGGCACGTCATTTCAGTTTAGGAGGAGGCCGTTGATTGAGGATAAGATCAAAGATGCGACAAAGATTTTGAATCTTCTAAGATCCATGTCTGATTATAAACCCCATTTTGAAATCATTGGGAATTATCGACTCGTTGATGACGGTATCCAACCCGAAGCCACCATTATGCTCAGGGCAAATGGGAAAGAGATGCATGAAGCAGACACTGGGGTAGGGCCGGTCGATGCCCTTGCAAAAGTCTTGAAGAAGTCTCTCAAATCCATCTTCCCAGAGATCGATCAGGTTAAACTGATTGATTTCAGTTCCCGAATCTTTGACCCAGGTGCTGGAACTGCAGCGGGGGTGGAAGTTGAGATTCTGTTTAGCAACGGAAGGGAAGCCTGGAGAGTGAAGGCATTTTCAGAAAACATCTGCAAAGCATCCTTTATGGCTTTGGTGGATGGTTTTGAATATGGGATTTATATATCTAAAGAAAAAGGTGGAGGTTAAAAATGGCGGACCGGAAAAGATTAGAGGAGGTCATCTTGGAAAAATCTAAAGGTGGAAAACTTCCCTGTGCGATCTGCTTCCAGATTGCTGATGAGTTTGGGATTCCAAAAAAGGAGTTGACGAAGATCCTTAATGAGATGAAGATCAAAATCAGCCAGTGTCAGTTGGGTTGTTTTGAATAATGGATTTGACATAAAAAACTATTTGAATATAATAAATTCATCAGGTTAAAGACACGGGGAAAGGACACGGACACGTTATACAAAGGAGGTGGTAGGGCGTCGAGATGAGGAGAGGTGGTAGGAAGAAATAATTTGAGGTCGAATAGATTCTTTCATAACCACAAGGAGGTGAAGGTATGAACTCAGTCGTTGTCTTGATAATTGGTTTTATTGTTTTTTTCATTGGATACCGTATATATGCAAAATATGTGGATACAAGAATTGTAAAGGCAGACCCTAAGAAAGCTACCCCTGCCAAGATGTATATGGATGGGGTGGAATTTATGCCTACAAGTAAAAACATCCTTTTTGGTTATCAGTTTAAATCCATTGCAGGTGCGGGACCTGTTCTTGGGCCAATCATTGCCCTTCAATGGGGTTGGCTTCCTGCATTGGTTTGGATTCTCTTGGGAACATTATTTATAGGGTGGGTTCAGGATTATTCAAGTGCAATGGTAGCCATGAGACATGATGGAGCTTCCCTTGGAGGATTGAGTCACAAATTGGTATCGCCAAGGGCAAGGATTATCCTCCTTTCATTCATCTATTTTTATCTCCTTCTGATTGCAGGGGCATTTGGAGCCGTTGTGGTCAATACTGCCATTGGTTTAAAAGGCTCTCCAATGGCGTGGCTCTTTATGACGGGCAGTGGTATCCTTGCTGGTCAAATGATTTACCGTTGGAAAAAGGATATTATTCTAACCACCATCGTGACTGTGGTGATCACTTTGCTTGGGATATGGGTTGGAACAAAAGTTCCATCGAATGTAATCATCGGCGATGCCCTTGCTAATAGCAGGGTTTTATGGGGTCTTGCTGCATTTGTTTTCTGTTACTTTGCTGCCGTATTGCCTATTTGGAGGTTTGCGTTACCGATAAATTATGTTGCCTCTTACGTTGTTTTACTGGGACTTTTTTTTGGGATCATTGGCATCTTTGTTCTCCACCCAAATTTGACCCTACCTGCCTATACCTCATTTACAATTAAGATTGGACCGATTTGGCCAATTATGTTTGTAACCATCGCTTGTGGGGCCATTTCAGGGTGGCACAGCCTCGTTTCGAGTTCAGGGACTGCTCGCCAGTTAGAATACGAAACCGACGCACGTCCAGTAGGGGGTGGGGTGATGTTTGTAGAAATGATGCTTGCCCTATTTGCATTAATTACTGCTGGAGCGGTTTTTGCTTCATCCGCTGAATATTCAGCATCCCTTGTAAAAGGGCCAGCAGGGGTATTTGCAGCAGGTGTGGGGAAATTTTTAAATGCCCTTGGACTTCCACTTGATATAGGTAAGACTTATGGAAGCGTTATGATGATCTTCCTGGCTGTCACAATTTTACAACTGGTGATAAGATTTATGAGAATTGCCACCTCTGAATTATTGAGTGATATAAGTCCAATTTTCAGAAACCCACATGTAGGGACGGTGATTGCAAGCCTCTTAGGGCTGATATTGGTTTTTACAGGTTGGTGGCAATATCTATGGGTCCTTTTCGGTGGGGCGAACCAGTTGATGGCATCCTTAGCGTTGATGCTCATTACCGCCTGGCTGATGTCAGAGGGGAAGAATTATACATGGGCGTTACTTCCTATGATATTTATGCTCGTTACAACCATTGCAGCCCTGCTTTATACCTCCTATGGATTGCTCCAAAAGGTCTTTACTGGAGCGGTCAAGGGGGAGGCCTTAGTTGGAAACACCCTAATGGGGTTGGTAGGTTTCTTCCTTGTGATCGCTGCAATTGTATTAGCAGTAGAAGGGGTGAAGGCCTTTAACCGCTATAGGGCTATAAAGGCTGAAGTAGCCCCTGCAAAGGCTTAAATCCCCCAAACCTGTAGGGAACGGTTTAAAACCGTTCCCTACAGAGAGGGGTTAATTATTTTGAAGGAGAAATTTTTTATGGCAGAGGAGAAAAAGAAGAAAGGCGGATTTTTACAAGGGGTTAAGGAGTTTGTTTATGGAGTGGCTGCTCATGACTCTGCTCGGTTTGCCCTAAAAACCCGAGCAAGTATGGAGCATCTTTTTATCCTGATCACCATGGGAGATATGTTAGGTGTTCCAATCCTACCGCCTTACTATTCCTTACGATTACTGCCTTATGTAGTCCCTCAGATCTCTACCTGGAAAAGGAGAATGTTAAGGGAGAAGGACTTAACGGATGCACTGGCCTAAATAGGTTCTTTCGTTTATTTCGTTTATCTGGTTCATTTCGTTAAATAAAGATTTTAGGTTGCTAACCAAATAAATCAAATAGACTAAAAAGACCTGATAGACCCAAAGAGGAGGTGATTTCCATTTCATTAGCAGGACTATTTGAAAAATATCCAGATCGACGTTACATCATGTTCGGTGGGAAAGGCGGATTGGGAAAGACAACTTTCTCTGCAGCCACAGCCTATTACCTTGCCAAAAAAGGGAAAAAGGTCTTAGTCTTTTCCGTAGACCCTCAGGCTTCATTGACCGATATATTTGAAAGGGACATTTTTGGGAAAGGACCAACTGAAATCATTCCAAACCTCTATGCTCAGGAGATCGACGCAGACCGGAGGGTAAAAGAGTATCAGCAGGAAATCCGGCAGAAGATCCTCGATATGTACGGATTAGATAAGATCCCAGATGAGATTGAGAGTTATATCGCTGCTGCAGCCGCAGAACCTGCCATGGAGGAGAGCGCTATTTTTGATGAGGTGGTCGATATTGTGGTCAAAGGTGGCTATGATTATTATATTTACGATCTGGTGCCATTGGGACACGCCCTCTACTATTTGAGTATGGCCTCAGTCTATGACGCTTGGATTGACAAGATCACGGGACTTCGAGAGCAGATGAGGGAGTACGACCAGGTTGCTGCCGTTATCCGTAGAGAAAAGGAACTGGATGAGGATGCGATTCTCAATGAACTTCTCTATATCAAAGACCGAATCAATAAATCATCAAGTATCCTAACGGATAAAAAGAAAACAGCCTTCTTTTTTGTTGTCACGGCTGAAGAGATGGTCATCAAAGATACGTTAAAGGCCGCAGAACTTTTTGCCAAGTTTGATGTTCCATTAAGCGGTTATATTATTAATCGGGTTTTACCTTCGGATTTGAAAGGTCAAAAGATACCCGAATACTTAAAAAATCGGCTGGAGATGCAGGAACATTACCTGAAGGTGATTGAGACTACTTTTGGGAAGGAGATCCTGGCCTCTGTTCCTGAAATGGAGAGAGATGTCACCGGTCTTCCCATGATTGAGAAGATGGCCAAGGCAATGTTTGGAAATTTTTAGCCCCTCTTTCACCTCAGGAGAGAGGGAGAGGAGATAACCCGTGAGCCAAATCACAATCAACATGATCAAATTTATGAAAGAACATCCAAAACTGAAATACATTTTCTTCGGTGGAAAAGGAGGGGTTGGAAAAACGGTGATGGCGGGGGCAGCTGCTCTCTGGGCAGCAAAGCAGGGGAAGAAGACCCTTCTTGCCTCCACCAATCCTGTCCATAGCCTCTCAAACCTATTAGAAAAAGATGTGTTTGGAAAGGCGGCAGTCGTTTGCGATGAAGAAAGGTGCTATGCATTTGAGATAGACACAAGAGATACCATTGAACGATCTAAACGAGAGATTCGCGAAAAGATTAACTGGTTTTTGAAATTTGCAGACATTACTACAAAAGCAGAGGATTTCATAGAATCCGCCACCATGAACCCTGCTTTTGAGGAATCCGCTATGTTTGAGAATATGATGGACCTTATGTTTAAAGATGAATATGAATTTTATGTTTTCGATACTGCCCCCACTGCAAATGCCAGGCGACTCCTTGGAATGTCAAAAGTTTATTCCCTGTGGGTCGAGAAGATGCTCAAAAGCAGGGAAGAGGCAAAATCTTTAAGGCAACTGCTTTCCTTCTCCAAAAAGGAGGAGAAAGACCCTCTTTTAGATTATCTCTTGGGATTTAAAGAGAGGATGGGGCATGCTAAATCACTCCTGACAGATGAAACTCTCACTGCCTTCTTCTTTGTTACCCTACCTGAAAGCCTTCCCATTGCAGTCATCACACGTTTCATTAATTGGTTCCACGAATTTGGTATTCCAGTAGGGGGTGTGATTGTCAATGGAGTGATTCAAAAAGACCAAGTAGGGAAGGACGCCCCTGAGTTTGTCCTTAATCGAATCCAGATGCAGGACGAACATATGGAGGAGATCTGGAGGATATTTGGGGATAGAGTAAGGGCAATCGTTCCTCTTTTTGAAACAGAAGTAAAAGGGGCAAAAATGCTAAATAGGACGATTGACTACCTCTTCGCCCAGTAACCTTACCTCCAATTTTACTAATAACTCCTTTAGAAGAAAAGATTCATTTTTGTTCAACTATATGACATTTTTTGTTCATATTTTGAAATATTTTTATATTTATACTTTGGGTTAATAGCACCAAGGATATTTTAATTATTTGAAATTAAAGATGAATTTTTTAAGGAACAACTGGTATAGAAATTGTATGAATAACTTATTGTTTTTACTTTAATTTTTAAGAAAGTTAAACGGATGTTGGCTTTATTTCAATTACTGCTTGCTGTTTTTGCTATCTATAGTGCTCTTAAATTTGAGGAAGAGTGGAGACTAATCATTCCTTTGATCTCCCTGATTTTAATGCTGATTGTTGGTCGAGTCGAAAAAAGGAGCTCAGAAAAAAAGACTGCCCGTAAAACTTTTTTGCAGAAAGAGATTGACAAGATCTGGAAAAAAGAAGCTACCACCATTAAAGAACAAGACTTTTTTACCATCGAATCTCTTGTATGGCCAAAAAGTGAATTGCTTCTTGTTGATGCGGTCCATTTTATCTTCAAGGACTTAGGATTTAAGATTTCAGCCGGTGTTGATTACCATTCCGTAGATCGAATCGTTAAGATCCCTAACACAACTAAAGCATTTGGTTTAATAATTATGATGAGTGAAAAGGAGGCTGATAAGAAGCATCCCAAGATTGTTAAGGCCCTTCAGTTTGAAAAGGAGAAAAGGCAAGGGGAGAAAACGCTCATTATTGCCAGTACCCATATCCATCTTCCACTTTCTGAGAGAAGTGGGCTTACCCATATCTCAAAAGACCTATCAGACCTCCTGGTCCTCTACAATATAGGGTTTATCACCGCTCATCATCTTTTCGACCTTTGGCAAAGGGCCAAGGGAGGAGAAATCGACATATTCGGATTTTTTGAAAAGTTTCATTCTCACCGAGAAGGGCCCCTTTTTTCAAAAGGAGTTGCAAACTCTTCGCCTACCTTTAACGCCTCCAGCAGATAAAGTCACCTGTTCGGTTTTTCAATTAATCGGGCATCTTTTTCTTTTTCACTTGTTCCATTATAATTAAATAAATGAGGGTTAGAGAGGTCTTTGCCAAAACTGCCCTTACCAAGACAGCCATCCCCGGTTTTGATTATTGCCTCAATCCCTTTGTGGGGTGTGGTCATGGTTGTCGATACTGTTATGCCAGTTTTATGAAACGATTTACAGGCCATAAAGAACCTTGGGGAGAGTTTGTCGATGTCAAGATAAATGTACCTTATCTTTTAAGGAAACAGCTAAGGGGGGCCAAACGAGGGGTCGTCTCTTTGAGCACGGTAACAGATCCCTACCAACCACTGGAGAAGACTTACCAACTCACCCGAAGATGTCTGGAGGCTCTTTTAGAATATCAATTTCCAGTCAATCTATTGACCAAGTCTCCTCTCTGTTTGAGGGATATAGACCTTTTTAAAAAGTTTAATGAGATTGAAGTAGGGCTTTCGATTACCACCGATGATGAAAGAATGAGAAAGATATTCGAGCCCCACTCTCCCCCAATCCCTATTAGGACAAGAACCCTTGAGATCCTCGGTAAGGAAGGGGTAAGAACCTATGCATTTATTGGTCCGATGCTTCCCTTAGATCCAAAAAGGATAGTTTCCATGGTGAATGGATTGGTCAGTGAGGTTCTTATTGATCGGATGAATTATCGAAATAAGGTTAAGGCGATTTATAGAAAAGAGAAATTGGAGCCCTATCTGGAGGAATCTTATTTCCATTTCACAGGAATTGAGTTAAAAGCCCTTTTTGAAGAAAAAGGGATATCGGTTACAATGTGTTTTTAGGGAGGCATAAATGTCCACTGGGACGGGATTTGATCGAAATTAAAGAGGAGGGAGTTAATGACTATTGGAAGGTTTGGTTTAAGAAGAAGAGGGTATGATTTTCCTCCCTTTAGACCCCCCAGTGAAGCCAATAGTCTTTTGCTGAGGGTCACAAGGGGATGTCCCTGGAATAAATGTACCTTCTGCTCTATGTATAAAACGATTAAATTTGAAAGAAGAGAGATGGAGGAGGTGCTGGAGGATATCTCCATGGCAAAGGAACTTTACAGCGATAAAGTTCGAACCGTCTTTATCGGAGATTCTAACAGTCTCCTCCTCAAGGCAGAAGAGTTGGTTAAGATTCTCAATGCGTTATACGCTTCCTTTCCTCAAATTGAAAGGGTGACCAGTTATGCCAGGGCAAAGACCATTGCCAAAAAACCGATGGAGGATTTAAAAAAAATCTTTAATGCTGGGTTAACCAGGCTCCATGTCGGACTCGAAACAGGTGATCCAGATCTGCTTATAGAGATCAACAAAGGAGCCACTCCCGAGGAGATGGTCGAGGCTGGAAAGAAGGCGAAGCAAGTAGGGTTTGAATACTCGTTATATGTCTTGTTGGGTATTGGCGGGGAAGAGAAGTGGGAGCAACACGCAAAGGGAACCGCAGAAGTCCTCAATCAGATTGATCCGCATTTTATTCGAGTTCGAACCTTTATCCCACAACCCAACTCCCAGTTATACGAAGCAATGAAGGAAGGGCGTTTTCAGCCTCCATCTCCGGAGACGATTTTAAAAGAGACAAAACTCCTGCTTCAAGAACTCGAGGTCACCTCCCAATTTTTGAGCGACCATATATCGAATCTTCTCCCTCTCCATGGGAAATTGCCAGAAGAAAAATCCAGGATGATTCAGATGATCGATCAGGCTTTGAAGGGGCTTGAAGAGGATTCCTCCTTAAGGGAAGAGATGGAATTGAGACGCCACCTTACCAACCTATAACTGGAATATTGGAAAGATGGAATGGCGGGATAATTGGCCTTAACCCCATTATTCCATTGTTCTGTTATTTGGAGCCACAGGTAGAGCAACTGGTGGCTGAGCAAGTCCCGCATGAGGAACTGGCTGTGCTCTTGAATTTGCCTCCACTCGAGAAGGCAAAGGCAGACATCCTACGTTGGATTTTTTTACTCTTACATTTAGGACAGAAAATTTTTTCAGAGGGATTAAAAACCAGTTTTTCGAAATCGTGGTCGCATTGATTACAGTGATATTCATAGATGGGCATGGCTGCACTCCTATCTAATTATAATATCTTTTAATCCGGTCGACAAGAGAATAGGCCCGATGGGAAGTCTTTAGATCCTTTTCATCCTCCATCTCGTCAGTTATCTTTTGGCATACCTCCTCTACCTTTTTAAGATAATCTTTTTTCATTTTTGACTTGATGGGGAGAAGTTTTTCAAAACAAGAGAGTGCTTTTGGGTATAGATTGTTATAGTATGCCTTCATTCCAAGGCAGAAGTAAAAGAGAAATAAGATGTCGGACTGCTGGGGAGCCATCTTTAACGCCTTTGAGAAATAGTGAGAGGCAAGATCGTAGTGTTCGCTTTTAAGATAACTTTGAGCGACAAAGAGGTAGGCATCTAAAAATCCTCTTTTAAACATTTGGTTAATGATGGCCCTTGCTTTTTTGGAACCATAAACCTTTTGGAAGAGAGGTTGATTTTCTAAAAGAAATCGAATTAAAAATATATTTTTGGAATTCTCTTTTAGGACATCTATCAATTGGGCCATACCGTCTCTGAAAAGGGAGAGGATTTCCTCCATTCCTTCTGAAATCCCTTGTTCTGCTTTTGAGATAATCCTTTCAAATTGTTGAAGGTAGTTCCTTTCATACTCTGATTCTCCAGCCTTTCGTTTATACTGGAGGTATTTAGGCCGATAGACTTCTAACTGATAGAAGTTTTCCCTTATTTTCATTGCTTCGTGAAAGATCGAGCCAATGGCTAAATCAAGAACCCATTCCTTCTTGCGAGAAGAGAGATTGCCAGAATATCTAAACATTTTATGACATTCTTCCTTCAAATTATAGAGGAGACTCTGACCCTTATCATCTACCCAGCTGGCAATATCTTGGAAACGGAGATGACCTTGTTTAAATTTTTTAAAGATTTCCTGAAACCTCAGTTCAGAAAGTAGAAATCCCCGCACGATTTCGAATATCATTCGATTTCGAGATTCATCCATTTTTTTCTTCATCTCACAGCCTCAACACTTTTAAACTATAACAGGTCAACCCTATTTTGTGAAGGGGAAAATGACCTATAGAAAATAAGTCTCAATTCTTCTCGTGTTTAACAAAGGGGGGAAAAGGACAGAAGGGTTGAGGATGTTCTCTCAAACCATGTTGACGGATTTAGAGGAAAAAGTTATATAAATTTTTAACAGTTGAAAGGAGGGTTTTTCTATGGCTATAAGAGTAGGAATCAATGGGTTTGGAAGAATTGGTCGAAATGTCCTTCGCGCAGGGATCAATAGAAAAGAGATAGAGTTTGTGGCTGTCAATGATCTGACCGATGCAAAGACATTGGCCCATCTTCTTAAGTATGATTCGGTCCACGGGAAGTTTGGAGCCCATGTTGAGGTAAAGAAAGATGCCATAGAGGTTGACGGGAAGGAAGTGAAAGTTTTTGCACTAAAAGATCCAAGTCAGCTTCCTTGGAAGGATTTGAATGTGGATGTGGTCCTTGAGAGCACAGGAAGGTTTACGGATAGGGCAGGCGGGTCAAAGCATCTGGAGGCGGGTGCAAGGAAAGTAGTGATTTCTGCTCCTGCAAAGGATCCGGATGTATCGTTGGTGTTAGGGGTTAATGAAGAGATTTATGACCCCTCCAAACATCATATTCTCTCCATGGGATCCTGCACGACCAACTGCTTAGCCCCTATTGCCAAAATCTTAGTCGATGAGTTCGGAGTGGAGTATGGTTTGATGACCACCATTCATGCGTACACCAACGACCAGGTGATTCTCGATTTTCCTCATAGAGACCTTCGCCGAGCGCGAGCAGCAGGGATGTCAATGATTCCAACAACTACTGGTGCAGCAGTGGCCCTTTCTCTGGTCATCCCAGAGTTAAAAGGGAGAATGGATGGGATGGCCATTCGGGTTCCAACTCCTAATGTATCCGTTGTTGACTTAGTGGCTTGGTTAAAAAGGGAGACGACCACGGAAGAGGTAAATCGGATTTTTAAATCCTATGCAAATGGCAAGATGAAGGGAATTTTAAGTTTCTCCGAGGAGGAATTGGTTTCCATTGACTTTAATGGGAACCCCCATTCCTCCATTGTCGATGGTCCCTCTACCAAAGTGATTGGTGGAAGGATGGTGAAGATCATTTCCTGGTATGATAATGAGTGGGGTTTTTCCAATCGTATGGTGGAGTTGTTTCTCTACCTTTTTGGTAAGAAGTAATTTGTTTAAAGAATAAATAACCTTTCAAACCTTAAAGGTTGGTAGGAAGTAAGAGGGATGGCTATTCCTAAAGT
>CAZFDM010000187.1:0-11900 GCA_964517975.1 uncultured Syntrophaceae bacterium | reverse complement strand
GGGTAGGTCAAACCAAAAGCACAGCGGTAACAATAGGCATAAGGAATGATGTAGACTTCGGGCATTAAAGGTAAGAAATGCTCCTTAGATCCTCTCTTACCAGTCGTTGCAAGTCCGGCTCCTGTCACTCCATGCCATCCCCCTTCAAATGAGATAACGCCAGGTTTTTTGGTGTGGTATTTTGCCAATTTGATAGCTGCCTCCACAGCGTCTGCACCTGTGGGTCCACATTGAAATATCTTTGATTTCTCTTTCAGCTCCCCAGGGGCGATCTCGACCAATTTTTCTGAAAGCAACACTCGGGGAAGACCTGGAAAATCTAAGGCATGGGTCAATTTTTCAGCCTGGGTTTTGATGGCATCCACCACCTCTGGGTTCGAGTGTCCAACATTAAGCACCCCAACCCCTCCACTAAAATCAATGTAATAATTCTGGTCAGCATCCATAACCGTGGCCCCCAACCCCTTTTCAGGAGCAAGGGGGATCTGGGAAGGGTAGACCAAAACATTTGAGTCTACTTTCTTTTGTCTTGCCAAGAGGGCTTTGGCTTTAGGGCCAGGAGGTGGGGTCACGATTTTAGGGGCTTCAGCGAAATTGAATTTTTCATAATAGTGTTCATCGTGAGCAGGTTTCATCTAAATTCCCTCCTTTATGTGCAAACGTTAGCACAATTTATCCATATAATTTTTTAAATGTCAAGAAAAAAAGTGTTGACAAAAATAAAAAATGAAGATAAATATTTTAAAAATAGGTTGAGGTAAAATTGACAGGGGAATAAAAAATTAAAAAATTTTTAAGAATTCAAAATAGTTAAGTAAGTTTTTAAATTATTTTTGGGTAAGGCTTAAATTTTTCGAAACTTTCTAATCCTTCCGATAAAATGATAACCTTCTCTATTTTCAAGGAGATAAGAGGTATATTTTGCACAAACGATTGAACAAAAATCAGAAAACAGGAGGTTAACGATGAGATTGAAGGGAAAAGTAGCCTTGGTCACAGGGGGTGGAACAGGAATCGGAAAGGCCATTGCCTTAGAGTTTGCAAAAGAAGGGGCAAAGGTGGCCGTCACGGGTAGAAGAAAGGAGAAATTACAGGAGGTGGTCGATGAGATTAAGAAGAATGGGGGGGAGGCCATCGCCATTTCTGGGGATGTTTCAAAAATCTCGGATGTGGATAGGATGGTCAAGACCACGGTAGAAACCTTTAAGAGACTTGACATCTTAGTCAATAGTGCAGGAGTACTCTTCAGTGCAGATTTGGCTCATCATACTGAAAAGATCTGGGATGATACGATCAATATCAATCTAAAGGGTAGTTTTCTCTGCATCCAAAGGGCTGTTCCAGAAATGCTGAAGCAAGGAAAAGGGAAGATTATTAACATTGCTTCTATTGCGGGGCAAATCGGTTTCCCAAACAGCGTTGCCTATTGTGCCTCAAAGGGAGGAATCATGGGAATGACTAAGGCCTTGGCCATGGAACTGGCACCTCTGAAGATTAATGTGAATGACCTTGCCCCAGGGGATATTGAAACCCCACTCAATGAGCACCTCTTAAGGGATCCTGAATACCTGAAATCACGGATTGAAAATACTCCCTATGGAAGAGTTGGAAAGGTTTCGGATATTGCACCAGCAGCGGTCTACCTGGCCTCTGATGAATCCGATTTTGTCAATGGAATTACCCTTACCATTGATGGTGGTTTAATCATTAAATGATTTCAAAAAGGAGTTAAAGATATGGCTATTGAAATCGACCTCAATTGCGATATGGGCGAAAGTTTTGGTATTTATAAGATTGGCAATGATGAAGAGATGATGAAATATGTGACTTCAGTCAGCATTGGGTGTGGGTTTCATGGAGGGGATCCTCATGTAATGAGGAAGACGGTCAATCTGGCTAAAAAATATGGGGTTTCGGTAGGTGCGCATCCAGGGTATCCGGATTTGATTGGATTCGGAAGAAGAAGGTTGGAAGTGACACCTGCTGAGGCAAAGGATTATATTCTCTATCAGGTCGGTGCCTTAAAGGCCTTCTGTCAGGCAGTGGACATTGAACTCCAACACGTGAAACCACACGGTCAACTCTATAATATGGCGTGGAAGGACGAAGCCCTGGCGCAGGGGATTGTGGAGGCGATTCAAGAGATTAAGCCAGAACCCATTTTCTTGGCCCTTTATAATACGATTCCCTACCAAATGGCACTTGCAAAAGGAATTCGAGTGGCAGGCGAGTACTATGCAGATCTCGATTATGCTCCAGATGGAACAACCTTTATTAAAAAGGTTCATGGAGAGATAGATCCAGAGGCAACTGTTAAAAAGGTATTAAAGATGGTTTTTGAAGGAAAAGTAATTGCCTCCGATGGGAAAGAGATTGAGGTCAAAGGGAAGAGCATCTGCTTTCACGGGGATAACCCCCGAAGCCCAGAGATCGTTCAGAAAGTAAGAAGAGAATTAGAAAAGAATGGGGTAAAAATCATACCCCTTCGATACCATTCTTTTCCATAAAATCTAAGAAAGGTTTCCCCTTATGATTTATGAGTCACCACGCTATCTCTATTCAGGAGACCAATACCTTACCATTGAAATTGGCGATGAAATGACTTTGGAAGCCAATTTTAAGGTCATTGCCCTTGATATGGCGATTAAAGAAGCCAGGATTAAAGGTTTTATTGAAACATTTCCTGGATGGAGATCCCTTCTCCTTCATTATGATTCAACAATAATCAGTACGAAAGACCTTATTTCGGAATTGAAAAAGGTTGTTGAAAATATTCCAGAGGTCAGGGAAGTTCCGTCTCGACTTATTGAACTGCCGGTCAAATACGGGGGGAGGTGGGGTCCTGATCTTGATTTTATTGCAAAAAGCAATCATATCACCCCAGAGGAGGTAGTTAGGATCCATTCGGAAACGATCCATTGGGTGGGGATGGTTGGATTTACACCCGGATCGCCTCAACTGATGCAGTTAAACCCTCGTTTCTTACTTTCTGTCCCCAAATATACCTCTCCTCGAATTTACACCCCCATGGGCACGATTGCTTTGGGAGGAAGTATCACTGCTATTTATCCTGTGGTTAGCCCTGGAGGGTACCAGATGATGGGACTTACCCCTGTTCCCATTTATGACCGATTTCAAAGCCTCTCCATTTTTGAAACCTCTCCAGTTCTACTAAGGATTGGGGATCGAATAAAATTTGTTCAAGTAGATGTGGAGGAGTTTGATTACATCCGTCAGAAGGTCTGGGAGTGCAGTTACGAATACAAGATTAAACAAGAGGTTTTCTCTCTATAGGAGGAATGGGTGAGCCAGCCGGTTTTTGAAGTGATTGAGCCTGGAATTTTTACAACGATACAGGACTTGGGAAGGAAGGGATACTTTGCAAGTGGAATCCCTCCCTCCGGTGCAATGGATAGATTTGCCCTTCGGATGGGAAACTTACTCGTTAAGAACCCTCTGGATGAAGCAGGGATTGAGATGACTGCCATCGGAATGAAGGTGAGGGTTTTAAGAGAGACTGTCATTGCCCTGACAGGAGGAAATTTCTCCGCCAAATTGAATGGAAGTCCAATTCCACTATGGCACACCATCTATCTAAGAGAAGGGAACCTCCTTTCCATTGAGAAGCCTAACCATGGCTGGAGAGGATATTTATGCATAGCAGGTGGCGTGGATGTACCACTTATTCTTGGATCGAAGTCAACCTATACGTTGGGAGGGTTAGGAGGGATTCGAGGCAGGGCTTTAAAGAAGGGAGACCTTATTCCAATGGGCCTTCCCAGAGCACCTCTCGATTCGTTAAAAGGGAGGAAGGTAAAGGAGTCTGTCCTACCTGAGAGTGGATCTGAACAGGAACTAAGGGTTGTCCTTGGTCCTCAAGATGATCATGTAAAGGAGGAGAGTATTGAGGTCTTTTTAAATACGCCTTATCGGGTTTCACTCCGTTCCAATAGGGTAGGTTACCGGTTTGAGGGGCCTCAACTCTTTTTTAAGGAGAGACCCCAATCCAAAGATGCTGGTCTTGATCCTTCTAATATTGTCGATGATGGGAATGCCATTGGAGCGATCCAGATCCCTGCAGGGAAGGAGCCGATCTGCCTGGGGCCAGATGGCGTGACCATGGGAGGGTATGTAAAGATTGCTTGTCTAATTACTGTCGATATGGATCGAATGGCGCAATTAAAACCAAAAGATGTTGCAAGGTTTAGAAGTGTCACAGTGGAAGAAGCACGGTTGCTTCTTCTCCAGTCGCTTGAGAAGGTAAAGGAAGAAAACATCATAAAGGAATAAAAAATGGGATGTTTTTAAAACCTTGGAGGTGGTATTATTATGGAGTACGAATTAAAGAAAGAGGTCAAAGAAGGAAAGATTTATAATCTTTTCCGTTGTGGGTATTTGGAAGTGAGGGAATGGCTAAAGGAGACGGATGTTGTGATCATTCCTTTGGGAAGCATGGAACAACACGGAAGACATTGCCCGGTATGCACCGATAGCATTGCTACAGAACTACCCTGTCAAATTGCCGCGGAGATGGCGAATGTCCCTTATATGCCTCTAATCCCCATTGGCTATTCTCCTCAACATCTCCATCCACCGGGAATTGGCTCGGGAACTGTAACTTTCAGTGCTACCACTTATCAGAATATGCTTTATGAGATAGGCCGGTGTCTGATACACAATGGATTTAATAAACTAGTCTTTGCAACCGGTCACACTTCCAATATGAAAGCGGTCGATCCTGCCCTAAGGGCGTTGCGTTATGAGACAAACTGTTTTGTCTGTTGTTATCGAAACGATGCTGAGGCAGTACCTGCCCTTTTAGGAGATCAAGGGATTATTGAGAACCCGCCATTAGAAGCACCAGGTTGGCATGGAAGTGAGGTAGAGACCTCAGAGTGCCTCTATTTTGAAAGGTTATATGGAAAGAAGTTGGTCCATTTGGAGCGGGTTCAGAAAGAGTATACCCATCCACCCAAATGGATCACAGAGGTGAGTAATAAGTTTACAAAGGTCAATGGTTCTCCTTACCTTACAATGAATGGAAAGGATGTGGCATGGGTGCCAATGGAACATCAGGAGTATAGCGATACAGGGCTGATTGGTTTTCCAGGAAATCCTTTTACCGCCTCTGCCGAAAAGGGTGAAAAGATTATCTATGCAAAGGCGAAACTGATGGCCGAGTTTTTAGAGGAAGTAAAAAAGATTAAAGTTGAGATCAAGAATCGAGAATATGTGAACAGAAGTTTTAGACCATTTTAGTGATAAGAACGAAGATCATCTCGAGAGGGAAGGAAGGTTATGGTACTGAATAAATTCTCATTGGCTGGGAAGACGGCCATTGTCATTGGAGCAAGCAGAGGGTTAGGCCAGGGAATGGCTAAGGCCTTGGCTGAAGCAGGAGCAGATTTAGCCCTTGTTGCAAGAACCCGCTCTTCATTAGAGGCTTTTTCCAAAGAGGTGAAGGGGTTAAACCGAGAGTGTCTCGTTCTTTCTAATGACATCTCTAAGCCTTCAGAGATTGAGGTTGTGGTGAACCGAGTGATCGAAACATTTGGCAGGATTGACATCCTGGTCAATAGTCAGGGCACACAGGTTCGGAAACCTGCCTTCGAAATGACTGAGCAGGATTGGGATGGTCTGATGTCTGTTAATCTGAAATCTGTCTTTTTTGCCTGCCAAGCCGTTGGAAGACAGATGGCTAAACAGGGGAAGGGGAAGATCATTAATGTGGCTTCGCTAACCAGTATGATCGGACTACCCAATATCTCTATCTATGGTGCGAGCAAAGGAGGGGTTGCTCAATTGACAAAGGCCCTGGCGGTCGAGTGGGCTCCCTACCACATCAATGTCAATGCGATCCTTCCAGGATACTATCTTACCGCTATGACAGAGGTCCTATTTAAAAATGAAGAAAGGAAGAAGTGGATCCTCGGTCGAATTCCAATGGGGAGGACAGGAGTTCCTGATGATTTAGCAGGAACGGTGGTCTTTTTAAGTTCAGAGGCATCGGATTATATTACCGGTCAAATTATTCCAGTTGATGGAGGATGGCTCTCCTCTTAAAAAGTAAGGATATCCTTATCCATGGCACCGAGAGGAAATCAGCGTTACCTTTTAGGGATTGATGTTGGGACAACGGGGTGTAAAACAGAATTGATTGGAATTGGAGGCGATTCTGTTAGCAAGGCCTATCGAGAGTATCCTCTCCTTTTTCCAAGGCCCTCATGGGTTGAGCAGGACCCAGAGGAAGGTTGGTGGAAGGCTACTGTGGAGACCATCCAACAGGTACTTTCAGAAAGCAAGATTGATCCGAAGGAGATTGCAGGCGTTTCCATCAGTTGTACCAATGCCCTTGTCCCGGTTGATCAAGAAGGCCGTCCCTTAAGAAAAGCAATCATGCAACTTGATAAAAGGACTGTAGAACAGGCGAGATGGATCAATGAAAATTTTGGCCATGAGGTCTTTGAGATTAATGGGAATCGGGCAGCTGCAGGGGGCACCTCTGCACCTATCATCCTGTGGATTAAGGAAAATGAACCTGATCTGTTTGAAAGAACCTATAAGTTTCTCTGGCCAGGAGGGTTTATTGTTCAAAGATTAACGAGTGAGTTTACCATGGAGTGGTCGAGGGCCAGCTGGACCTGCCTTTTTGATACAAAAAAGAAACAGGTCTGGTCAGAGAGGCTTTGTAATGCAATGGCCATCCCTATGGAAAAACTACCAAGACTTTGTCCCTCCTGGGAGGTGGTTGGAGAAGTCACCCAAAGGGCTTCTGATCTTACTGGTCTCGCTCCTCATACACCTGTGACAGGAGGGATGGCGGACACTCCTGCTGCTGGAATCGGAACGAGGGCAGTGGCTCCAGGCCGGACGTTCCACGTCATAGGAACGGTGGGGAGACCCTGCGTGGTTCAGGGAAAACCTGTTTTTGATTCGAGATTTATTAACTGCTGTCATGCAGTTCCAAATTGCTGGTTTACCCTTGGAGCCACGGATGGTAGTGGACTTTCTATAAAATGGTTTAGGGATCTCTTTGGACAGCAAGAGGTGTCGCTTGCCCAGTTTATGGGAAGAAACCCATTTGATTTATTTGATGAAGAGGCAGCCCAATCCCCTCCTGGAGCTAATGGAATCATCTATCTCCCCTACCTCTCTGGAGAGCGGAGCCCAATCTGGGATCCATACGCAAGAGGAGTCCTCTGTGGTCTATCTGTTTCTCATACGCGTAATGATGTGATCAGAGCGATTCTGGAAGGAGTTGCCTACTCATTCCTCCATAATCTTAAAATCTATGAGGAGGAATTAGGTTTAAAGATTGATGAGATCTTTCTTTCAGGAGGAGGGGCGAAAAGTAGACTATGGGCTCAGATCCATGCGGATATGTGCAATAAACCCGTTCATGTCGTCAAGGTAAAAGAGAGCGAAGCGTTGGGAAATGCTATCCTTGCAGGGTTTGCGGTGGGTATCTATCCTGACATGGTGGAGGCAGCAGATCGAGTGGTTAAGATCGAAAGAGTTTATGAACCCCATAAAGAGGTGCACGAGAGATATCAGAAGTTATTCGAGTTATATAAGAAAGTCTATCTCCACCTAAAAGAGGATTTCTACGATCTAAACAGAATTGTCAGGGAAGGCTGAAAGGGAGGAGGGAGATGGAGGAGTCGCAAAAAAACAGGATATGTTCTTTCTTCTCTCCAACCATGATTCTCATTGGTTTCAATGCAGTGGAGAGAATAGGAATAGAGGCCAAGAAATTAGGAGGATCAAAGGCGTGTATTATTACAGACCAGGGGGTGGTCAGCGCAGGTCTGGTGGAAAGGGTAAAAGACCCACTAAGGAAGGAAGGGATTGAGGTTGAGGTATTTGGAAAGGTAGAGGCTGAACCTCCTGTGAGAATGGTGGATGAGTGCTCGGAATTTGTCCGAAAAGGCAGATATGATCTCATTATTGGATTAGGAGGTGGAAGCTCTTTGGATACCGCCAAGGGAGCGGCCATCATGGGAACCCGGGAGGGTTCTGTGAGAGAGATATGTGGAATGGATGTCATTCCCAAAAGGGGACTACCAAAGATTCTCATACCAACCACAGGGGGAACGGGTGCTGAGGCTACACGAGCCTTTGTTGTTACAGATGAGGAAGAGGGGATAAAGAAGGTCTCTTATAGTAATTACAACTTACCAGATTTAGCCATTATCGACCCGATGTTGACGGTCTCCATGCCTCCAAAAGTGACTGCAGATACAGGGGTGGATGCCCTTGTTCATGCGATCGAATCATTTGTGTCTTTTAATGCAACACCATTTTCGGATCTCTTAGCCCTTGAAGCCATTCGATTGATCTCCCAGAGCCTTCCCAGAGCATACTCCAAGGGAGAAGACTTGAGTGCCCGCTATGATATGTCTTTGGCTGCACTGCTTGCAGGAATGTCCATTACCAGTGGAGGGTTGGGGGCAGTTCACGCCTTGGCCTACCCCATTGGAACAGAGTTTCATCAAAATCATGGCAGATCAAATGGGATGATCCTTCCCCATGTCATGGAATTTAACCTCATCGGAAATATTAAAAAATATTCAGCCATTGCAGAAGCCTTAGGTGAGCGTATAGAAGGACTAAATCCCTTTGAGGCTGCAGAGAGAAGTGTGACTGCAGTGAAGAGGTTATTAGATATGGTCAATATTTCCTACCATCTCAAAGATTACGGAATCCCCAAAGAGAGCATTCTGAAGTTGGTGGAGGGTGGGATGAAACAATCTCGACTCTTTGTTCCCAATCCAAGAAATTTAAGCAAAGAGGATGTGACCGCCATCTATACAAAGGCCTGGTGATGCATGGAAGACCTTTGAAGGCAATTCTGATCATTGCTACGCTGGATACAAAGGGTCCTGAAACCCAATATCTGAAGAACTTGATTGAGAGCAAGGGGCATCGGACCTTGGTAATGGATACAGGGATATTAGGATCACCCCATTTTAAACCTGACATTCCTCGTGATGAAGTCGCCCGAGCAGGAGGAAAAACGATAGAGAATCTTATTAGAGACAGGGATAAAGGAAAGGCGATCCAGGTCATGGCTGAAGGTTCAAAAAGGATGACTCAAGAGCTTTATCAGGAGGGAAAGATTTCAGGAGTGATTGGACTGGGAGGGGCTCAGGGAACGGAGATAGGAACCTCTGCAATGAGGGTCTTACCGCTCGGACTTCCAAAATTAATGGTGTCCACAGTGGCTTCAGGTTATGCTCAATTTGGTACATATGTCGGGACAAAGGATTTATTAATGATGCACTCAGTCGTTGATATCTTGGGCCTCAATGCCTTTTCAAGGATGATACTATCCAATGCATCAGGGGCAATCGTAGGGATGGTGGAGGTGGAGGGGGAATTCAAAAGGCTTGAAAAAAAGCAGATCGGGATGACGATCTATGGAACAACCACTCCGGGTTGTATGGTGGCAAAGGCCTACTTGGAATCGAAGGGATTTGAAGTAGTGGCCTTTCACCCCAATGGGACAGGTGGAAGGGCGATGGAGGAGATGATCGAGGAGGGAATCTTAACAGGTGTTCTTGATATGACCACCCATGAATTAACCGATGAACTCTTAGGGGGTCTTCATCGGGCTGGCCCAAAGAGGCTTGAGTCAGCAGGAAGAAAAGGGTTGCCTCAAGTGGTCGTACCAGGAAGCATCGATTTCATCGTCACAGGCCCCATTGAGTCACTTCCCCAGGAGTATCGAAACCGACAATATATTTCCCACAACCCAAGCATCACCTTAGTGAGAGCCACTCTTGAAGAGATGAAGGCTATTGGAAAGCTCATGGCCTCAAAATTAAATGAAGCCAGAGGCCCAACCGTGGTGATGATTCCTTTAAAGGGGTTTTCCTATCCCAATCGGGAAGGAGAACCCCTTTTTGATGAAGAGGGGAATCATGCTTTTATCACCTCCCTTAAGGAAAACTTAAAGGGGATAAGAGTGATAGAGATTGATGCCCACATCAATGATCCTGAATTCGGAAATGAAGCCGGGAAAATGATGGAGAAACTTATTCTCAATGGATCTTTGTAAGGATTTTACAGAAAGTTACTCAGGCTAAAGGTGTTCGTTAAAACAGTTGAACTATTAGAGAGGGCAAGGAGAGGAGGTTATGCAATAGGGGGCTTTAATGTTTGGAATTTGGAGAGTGCCTTAGCCCTTTTAAAGGCTGCGGAGGAGACCTCCTCCCCGGTTATTTTTAATATTCAGGAGAAGATCCTTAAACTATTGCCATTAGGTGTATTGGAGGGGTTAATTCACATTTTAGGAAGGGATAGCAAGATTCTTATGGCCCTCCATCTCGATCATGGAAAAACATTTGAACTCTGTGCCCAATGCATTCAACTTGGATATCAATCGGTGATGGTCGATGGAGGTGACCTTCCCCTTGAAGAGAATGTCACTTTGACCAAAAGGGTGGTAGAATACGCTCACACACAGGGGGTTTCTGTGGAAGGGCAGGTTGGAGAAGTGGGATTAAGTTGGATGAAGGAGAAGGGAGGAAGGAAGACCGATCCAATGGAGGCCAAGGAGTTTGTAAAGGCAACGGGAGTAGATCTATTAGCCATCTCAATAGGAACTGAATCAGGTCCATATGAAAAGGAGCCCCATCTTGATTATGTTCTTGCTGAGAAGATCCTTCACCAAACCGGTGTTTATCTTGTTTTACATGGTTCTTCTGGGTTGTCAGGGGAATCGATTCGTCAATGCATCCAGGCAGGGATCACCCATTTGAGGTTTGGGACCGATCTTCATCAGGCCTTCTTTGATTCAATTCATTCAGAAGAGAAGGAATTCATAAAAAGCGGATGTAATCCCCAATTTATCATTCCAAGCGTCATTGGGTCGATGAAAGAAGTGATTAAAGAGAAACTTGAACAATTGGGTTCGATAGGAAAAGCAAATTAGGTGAAAACAATGGACCTTAGAATTGTCCCTATCAATACGGGATTTATACACGTTGATAAAGGAGGCACACTAACTCAGGGAAGAGGATATGGGGAGAGGATTTATATTCCTGCCACTGCCTGGTATATTTATGGTGGAGCAGAAAGGGTGATGGTGGATACTGGAATGTGCGAGACCGCTCGTGCTGATCGTTACCATCATGCGGGCTCTTATCAGGAGGAGGATCAAAGGATTGATCGGGCTTTGAAAAAGATAGGGGTGGACTTAGAAGAGATTAGCAAGGTGATCTTTACCCATCTCCATTGGGATCATTGTCATAACCATCGCCTGTTTAAAAATGCCAAATTCTATGCCCATATTGATGAGGTTCGATTTGCCTTTACCCCCCTTCCGCCGTACTATCGCTCCTATGAATCACCCCATTTGGGGATTGTGCCACCGTTTTCTGAAACACCCTTTCAGTTGACAAAAGGAGTGGAAGAGATTACGGAGGGTATTTATGTATTTCCTACGCCAGGGCATTCGCCTGGGCATCAGTCTGTAGCGGTTGAGACAAGAAAAGGGACGTATGTAATCACAGGCGATGCGGTTATGTCGTGGGAGAACTGGAATGGAGATCCTGAGAATCATCTTCCCTTCATCATGAATGGAAGGTATTTTGACCTTCAGCGTTCATGGGAGAGTTTCTTCAGGATAAAGGAAAAGGCTAAGTTTGTTCTCCCAGGTCATGAGATGAAGGTCTTTGATCAAAAGGAATATCCATGAAATAAAATAGTAAAAGAAGAAAAGGATGAGATATGGAGAAGGAGATAAAAAAATTTTATTGGTCTAAGAAACTTTACTGGGAAAGATACTTTCAACCTCAGACGATCAGCGAAGCACTCGCCATCTTAGAAGAGTTCCAAGGACAGGCCCATATCATTGCAGGGGGGACAGATCTTATTCCCCAACTTAGAAAAAGGGA
>CAZFDM010000186.1:0-14057 GCA_964517975.1 uncultured Syntrophaceae bacterium | reverse complement strand
TGAAACCTCTTATTAAGAAGGAGGTGACTGAAAATAATTTTTGAACCCTTCGGATGAATGGTTTACATTATTTATTCTGAGGTTGACCTTAGAGAGGGGATTATGATAAACATAATAGTAAATTTCTAAGAACAGGAGGCTCCCCATGGCCAGTTTTAATAAGAAAGATATTCTTCGAATTGCAAAAGAAAAGCAGGTGAGGTTTATCAGACTTTGGTTTACAGATATTTTAGGGTTCTTAAAGAGTTTTGCCATCACTGTTCGTGAACTGGAGGGAGCCCTGGAGGATGGGATGGGGTTTGATGGTTCATCCATTCTTGGCTTTGTCAGAATCGATGAGAGTGATATGGTCGCCATGCCCGATCCCACCACCTTTCGAATCCTTCCATGGAAGACAAATGATTATATTATTGCTGGAATGTTTTGCGATATCTTAGAACCAGATGGAAGGCCACATCAGGGAGACCCTCGCTGGGTATTGAAAAAGAATTTAGAGCGGGCAAGCAGGATGGGGTTTACCTTCTATGTAGGGCCAGAACTTGAGTATTTTTATTTTCAAAAATCGACTGGAAGACCTGAGCCCCTCGATTCAGGGGGATACTTCGATTTAACTCCTCTTGATGTGGCGAGTGACCTAAGGAAACAAACAGCGGTTGTCTTAGAAGAGTTGGGGATTCCTGTTGAATATTCTCATCATGAAGTCGCCCCAAGTCAGCATGAGATAGACCTCAAATACACAGATGCCTTAACCATGGCCGATAGCACCATGCTTTATCGATTGGTGGTCAAAGAGGTTGCTCTTAAAAACGGAGTCTATGCCAGTTTTATGCCCAAACCCATATTCGGGGTCAATGGAAGCGGGATGCATACCCATCAATCTCTCTTCAGGGGAAAGAAAAATGCTTTCTTTGATCCAAAAGATAAATATCATCTTTCGAGCATAGCGAAGCACTATATTGCAGGCCTGATGAAACATGCAAGGGAGATCACGTTGATTACCAATCAGTGGGTTAACTCCTATAAACGTTTAGTCCCCGGTTATGAGGCTCCTGTCTATATCTCCTGGGCCCAGCGGAATCGGTCTGATCTGATTCGAATCCCTGTCTATAAACCTGGAAAGGAGTTATCGACAAGGATAGAGTATCGGTCTCCTGATCCAGCCTGTAATCCCTATCTGGCATTTGCAGTGATGCTTGCTGCAGGTCTCGAGGGGATTGAGAAGAAATATCCCCTAAAAGACCCGATCGAACGAAATGTCTATGAGATGACCGACGAAGAACGAAAAACGTATGGGATCGAATCCCTTCCAGAAGACCTATATGAGGCTATTAAGATTACTGAAAAGAGTGACCTGGTGAGGCGCACCTTAGGGGATCATGTCTTTCATCAATTTATTGAAAATAAGAAGGTAGAGTGGGAACGTTATAGGGCTCGGGTTACCGATTACGAATTAGAACAGTATTTTTCAATTTTATGATTCCCGTTTTGTAATATTTTATAGACGGATACTTGGAAAATAAAACTTTAACCCCCTTCAATCCTTCCTTTACCAAAGGGGAAAAAAGGGGGGGTACTAATTTTCATGGTTCGAACTTGTCATAAAAGATTTATCAACAATTTGACAGCGAAGAAGGGGGCATCTTATGGATCCGATAAAGGAGTGGTGGATTGAAGAGAGGTCAAAGAGAGCGATCGAAAAACTGGAGGCACATGGTTTTAAAGCGGTTTTTGTAAAAGATAAGAAATCGGCTGTGGCAGAGGTCTTAAAAAATATAGACCCGAGACAAAAGATTGGAATAGGCGGTTCAGTTACCATAAGGGAATTGGGAATCTTAGAGAGTCTGGAGGCTAAGGGTCATTCCCTTTACAATCACTGGAAACCAGGACTTTCGAAAGAGGATGTTCTCGAGATCCGAAAATCTCAGATGACCTCGGGTTGTTTTATCAGTAGTGTCAATGCCATCACACTCAATGGAGAACTGGTTAATATTGATGGAATTGGGAATCGGGTCAATTCCATCCATTTTGGCCCAGGGAAGGTGATACTCGTTGCGGGTTTTAACAAAATCGTAGAAGATGTTGGGGAGGCCATCAAGAGGATAAAGAATGTGGCAGCCCCGCTTAATGCAAGAAGGCTTAATATTGATGTTCCCTGTGCCAAATTGGGAAGATGTGTGGACTGTAATTCTCCCAGTCGAATCTGTTGCATCATCTCAATTCTGGAACGAAGGCCATCGCTTACAGATATTCTGATCATTCTCGTGGGAGAGGAATTGGGTTTTTAAATAAAAGTTTGGAGTAACGTGTTCGGAGATTTTGGATTTATATTTTTCTCCTTTATTGTGAACTTCTAACTTTCAGCGGAGGAGAATCTATGGGAAAAATCAAAAGGGCCATCATCAGTGTATCGGATAAGAGGGGAATCGTTTTGTTTGCAAAGGGATTAGCCGAGATGGGAGTAGAGATCCTCTCAACCGGAGGGACGGCAAAGACCTTGAGAGAAAATGGGATCTCGGTAAAGGACATCTCTGAATATACCGGGTTTCCGGAAATGCTGGATGGAAGAGTCAAAACACTCCACCCAAAAGTCCACGGAGGCCTTTTAGGACAGCGCTCTAAAAAGGAACATGTTGAGAAGATGAACCAGCATGGAATCCTTCCCATCGACCTGGTCGCTGTCAATCTTTACCCTTTTGAAGAAACCGTAGCCAAGGAGGGCTGTACCCTTGGGGAGGCGATTGAGAACATTGATATCGGTGGACCCACCATGCTACGCTCTGCTGCTAAGAATTATCCTGATGTGACGGTGGTGGTTGATCCAGATGATTATGAATCGGTCCTCTCCGAATTGAAAGAGAGTGGAGAGATTTCTTTAGAAACGAACTTCAGGCTGGCCAAGAAGGTTTTCCAGCACACCGCACGCTATGATGGAGCCATCTCAAATTACCTGGGTCAGATCGAAAGAGGGAAAAAGGTCTCAGAATTCCCTGAGACCTACACCTTTCAGGTCCAGAAGGTTCAGGAGTTACGTTATGGGGAGAATCCACATCAAAGGGCAGCCTTTTATCGAGAGCGTATGGTAGTAGAGCCTTCTGTTTCGAATGCCATACAACTCCATGGGAAAGAACTTTCATTTAATAATATCCTCGATATCGATTCTGCCTATGAGACAGTCAAAGAGTTTGAAGAGCCTGCGACGGTCATCATTAAACATAACAATCCATGTGGGGTGGCCATTTCTCATAAGAATTTAGCCGATTCTTATAGAAAGGCCAGAGACTGTGATCCCGTTTCTGCATTTGGTGGGGTGGTTGGGTTTAATCGGATCGTGGATGAAGAGACAGCCAGAGAGATGATGGATCTCTTTCTCGAAGCCATTATTGCACCCGGTTATGACCCAAAGGCCCTCGACATCTTGAGAGGAAAGAAAGATCTTCGGATCCTTCAGACGCCTCCACTTAATCCAATGGTCATTCAGAAGGGGTTTGATTTAAGAAAGGTTGTGGGGGGTCTTCTTGTTCAGGATAGAGATTTAGGAAAGGTTTCCATGGACCAGTGGAGAGTAGTCACAAGAAGGAGACCGACAGAAGAAGAGAAGAGGGCCATGGCGTTTGGCTGGAAGGTTGCAAAACATGTTAAATCAAATGCCATTGTTCTTGTTCGCGAAGACCGAACCATTGGGATAGGGGCAGGCCAGATGAGTCGTGTTGATTCAACTCGATTGGCCGTGATGAAGGCACGCTCCTCGACTAAAGGAACGGTGCTGGCCTCAGATGCAATGTTTCCTTTTAGAGATGGAGTGGATACCGGAGCAGAGGCAGGGGCCACAGCGATCATTCAGCCTGGTGGCTCTATCAGGGACGATGAGGTCATTGCGGCTGCTGATGAATATAATATCGCTATGGTCTTTACAGGGATGAGACACTTCCGTCATTAAAAGAACGTGTCCGTCATCCGTGACCGTGGACCGTGTCCGTATAGAAACTATTTTTTCTCGGGCACGTGACACGCGACACGGAAAACGAGGGTATATTGTATGAAGGTATTAGTTGTGGGGGGTGGTGGAAGAGAACACGCCCTGGTCTGGAAGATTAACCAGAGCCCAAAGGTCTCAAAAATCTATTGCGCGCCTGGGAATGCAGGTATTTCCAAACAGGCAACCCTCGTTCCAATCAAAGCGAACGACTTAAAGGGCCTGCTTGATTTTGCATTGAGAGAGGAGATTGATCTCACGGTGGTAGGCCCGGAGGAGCCCTTAACCCACGGGATTGTAGACCTTTTCGAATCCAATGGGCTCACGATTTTTGGATCCAATAAGAAGGCAGCAGAAATCGAGGGAAGTAAGGCCTTTGCCAAAGAGATGATGAAAAAATATAACATTCCTACGGCCTCCTATGAGATCTTTTCCAGCCGAGATGAGGCTATTAACTATGTCCATAAACAGGGGGCTCCCATTGTAGTCAAGGCAGATGGGCTGGCAGCAGGAAAGGGAGTGAAGATTTGCAAGACCATAGAAGAGGCCACTCAATCCATTGACCAGATAATGGTAGAAAAGGTTTTTGGAGAGGCAGGCAATCGGGTAGTGGTTGAGGAATATCTTATAGGAGAAGAAGCCTCCTATGTTGCCTTCACGGATGGAAAGACCATCCTTCCTCTTGCATCCTCACAGGACCATAAACCTGTCTTTGATGAAGACCAAGGCCCTAACACAGGCGGGATGGGCGCCTATTCCCCTGCACCTGTAGTGACAGAAGAGGTGAACCAAAAGATTATGGAGGAGATCTTAAAACCCATTATTGAAGGGATGGGGAGAGAGGGGAGGCCTTACAAAGGAGTCCTTTATGCAGGACTGATGATTCGTCATGGTCAACCTAAAGTGTTAGAATTTAATGCCAGGTTTGGGGATCCAGAGACTCAACCTGTCTTAGTAAGAATGAAAGACGATATTGTTCCCATTCTTGAGGCCTGTATCCATGGGACACTTTCTCAATGTAAAATCGATTGGGATAACAGAGCATCTGTCTGTGTGGTGATGGCATCAAAGGGCTATCCAGGAGATTATGAAAAGGGTAAAAGAATAGAAGGACTTGAAGAGGTCTCCTGGATGAAAGACATCTTTGTCTTTCATGCAGGGACAGCAATCAATGAAGGAAGAGTGATCACCAATGGAGGAAGGGTTTTGGGTGTGACAGGGTTGGGAAAAGATATTCCTCATGCGATCGATTATACCTATCAAGCGGTGAAGAAGATATCTTGGGAGGGGGTCCATTATCGCACGGATATTGGGAAAAAGGCCCTACGATGGCTCAAAAGAAGCTAAACGCTAAACTCGAAATCCTAAACTCTAAACAAAAATATTTGAAATTTCACAGATTTGTCATCCTGAACTCGTTTCAGGATCTCACCTTTTGGACAAAACAAGATGCTGAACCAAGTTCAGCATGACACCATTTTTTCTCAAGTGTTAGAGATAAATTCTCAGACTTAAACATGTAAGAATATAACCATTTTTCTTTCTTGTTTCAATAAGGGACACGTTAAATTTGGTCTGAAAGGTTTCTTCTATCCCTTGAATAACAATCGGAAATTGGGTTAAATTTGGCCAAAACATAAAGTTCCGTTAAAGATTTCTTAGAAAGAAAACAAAATGCTCTTTCCAGAAGTGAAAAGGCGGAGTTGGGTGACACTGAATGTCTCCATTGGGGTCTTTATGTCAACCCTTGATGCGAGCATTGTGAATATCTCTCTACCTACTATCACCCAATCTTTAAACACCTATTTAAAGGCTGTGGCATGGGTGGTGATGGCCTATTTTATCATTATCACGGGCTGTCTTTTATTGATGGGAAAACTCTCTGATCTCTTTGGTCAGAGGAGGATCTATCTCTTCGGGTTTTTCACTTTTACCCTGGGCTCAGCCTTCTGTGGGCTCTCCCCTTCAATTTCTTATCTTATTGGTTCAAGGATGATTCAGGGGTTGGGTGCCTCTGCTCTCATGGCCATTGGCCCAGCCATCCTCACGACTGCCTACCCAGAGGGCGAACGGGGTAAGGCATTGGGGATCCTCGGCTCTATTGTCTCTGTGGGTTTTATCACTGGTCCTATCCTTGGGGGATTCTTGGTGGAACACTTTGGATGGCGTTCTGTATTCTTTATCAATCTCCCCATTGGGGTCGTTGGGATATTTCTTTCTTCAAAATTTTTGACCCGGGAGAAGGGAGAGAGAAGTCCAAGAGTCGATCTTTTAGGGGCGATATTGCTTTTTCTCCTCCTCTCGTCACTTCTTCTTTTTATTAACCGAATGGGTTTGGGTTGGATCTTCATAAGCCTTTTCTGCTTAGGTCTATTTATTTTTGTGGAGATAAAATCTCCTTTTCCCCTATTAGACCTCCATCTCTTCAGAAAGAGGCTCTTTCTCTCTTCTCTTGGGGCAGGCCTTCTCTCTTTCTGGATGAATGGGGCTCATAACTTTGTCCTCCCATTCTTCCTTCAAAGCATCATGAGATACTCACCTTCTGAAGTGGGAATGCTTGTCTTTCCGGTCTCTCTCACCGTCATGGTCATGGCTCCCATTGGGGGAAGGATCTCTGACCGCGTGGGAGTAAGAATTCCTGCAACCGTTGGGTTATTTTTGACTTCCTTTATCGTTTTCTCTTTCACATTTTTAAAGACCCATTCCAGTACCTTTGAGATTATCTGGAGGCAGATCATTCTTGGCATCGGAATTGGATTCTTCAATCCTGCCAATAATAGTGCCATTATTGGTTCACTCCCACGAGAGCATGTGGGGGTAGCATCCAGTCTATTGGCCTTCTCAAGAAACCTCGGTTTAATGGTCGGGGTTGCCTTTGCAGAAATGGTGATTGCGCTCAGACTACCTGAGGCTTTATCCAAATCAGGCAATGGTGGTCCTTCACTTGAAGGGATTCAAGATGTATGGAAATTGATGGTCATCTTTGGTTTGATAGCAATTCTTCTTTCTTGGGTGAGAGGGGAGTCTACTAAGGTTGACTTTTAACTCTTTTTTTGTGAATATTTTTAGCGGAGGAATGGATGGCCCGTTCAGATGGAAGAGGACCCCGAACCCTCAGGCCAGTTAAAATTATAAGGAATTATTTGCGACATGCAGAAGGGTCGGTCCTCATCGAAATGGGAGATACAAAAGTCATCTGCTCAGCCAGTGTGGAAGAAAGGGTTCCACCTTTCTTAAGAAATACTGGAAGAGGTTGGATTACTGCCGAGTACTCCATGCTTCCCCGTTCCACAAATACCCGCACCCCGAGAGATAGGGGAGGAGGGAATGGTCGTGCTTTTGAGATTCAGAGATTGATTGGGAGGTCTTTAAGGTCTGTGACCGACCTCACTGCATTTGGAGAGAGAACCATCTGGATAGACTGTGATGTCATCCAGGCAGATGGTGGGACAAGGACTGCAGCCATCACAGGAGCCTATGTGGCCTTAATGGATGCCTTTCAAAAGATGATAAAGTTGGGAATGATTGAGAAGGTTCCTGTCAGAGACTCGGTGGCTGCAGTGAGTGTGGGAAAGGTCGGAGGCAAAATACTCCTTGATTTAAACTATGAGGAGGACTCCAAAGCAGAAGTGGATATGAATGTGGTGATGACCGGAAGCGGAAAGTTTGTGGAAATCCAGGGAACGGCGGAGGTGGCTACGTTTACAAAGAGAGAAATGGATGAGTTGACAAAAGTCGCTCAAAAGGGGATAAAAGAACTTACAAAAATTCAGAAAAGGGTTTTGGAAGGGAAGGTCTAAAATTAAACGACCATTGGAGTTGGTCATTGCGACAAAAAATCCAGGAAAGGTCCGTGAGATTCGAAAGGCCCTAAGAGGGTTAGGGATTCGTCTCCTTTCGCTCAATGATTTTCCTGAAACCCCTGATGTTGAGGAAGATGGGAAAACCTTTACTGAGAATGCCCTGAAAAAAGCAAGGTTCTATGCAACTTATTTTAAAAAAATGACGATCGCTGACGATTCTGGTTTAGAAGTAGAAGCCTTGAAAGGATTACCAGGACCTTTTTCAGCAAGATATGCTGGGAAGAACGCTTCGGCTCAACACAATAACCAAAAACTTCTTAAGGAGATGGAAGACATCCCTTTATCGAAAAGAAAGGCAAGGTTCAGATGTGTTTTGGCCTTAGTCTCACCTGATGGAAGAGAGGCCACTGTAGAAGGGGTATGTCAAGGAAGGATTGGATTAAGAGAGGTTGGCAGAAGAGGGTTTGGATATGACCCCCTCTTCTTTCTTCCGAGATATGGCAAAACCATGGCCCAACTTTCAATCAAAGAGAAGAACAGGATCAGCCATCGGGGAAAGGCTCTAAGGAAGTTAAAAAACGCAATTAAAATTCTAATTTCGAAACACGAAATCCGAAACAAGCACAAATTCTCGAAATCCGAATGATCAAAACCAAAGTCTTAAGATTTGAAGAATTTGGAATCGAAGATTGTTTAGGATTTCGATATTTGGATTTCGGATTTGAGAAAAATCGGGGCGTAGCGCAGACTGGTTAGCGCGCCTGCCTTGGGAGCAGGAGGGTGCCGTCGCGACGAGTAAGGAGCGACTCTGGGCACGCCCGTGAGAAGGTGAGCGGGCCGGACCGGCCGTTCAAATAGAAGTGATAAGAAACCAATATTATTTAAAAGGATCATTTGATCTTCATAGAAGGGTTGAAATTTTCTGGTTGTGTTTGAAGACATCGGGGCGTAGCGCAGACTGGTTAGCGCGCCTGCCTTGGGAGCAGGAGGTCGGCCGTTCAAATCGGCTCGCCCCGACCATTTCCCTTTTTTCCATTCAATCCATCCATCGCAGAGTGAAAGGAAACGGGTGGAGGGGGTATGAAATGTAGGATTGCAAGACCTGACCCTCTTTATCTCCTCTTTGTTGATTATTCCCTGTGAACAAGTGATCCTGATAAAGATTGAAGTGGGGAACAATCGCAATTAACAACCTTTCGGGATATTCAAATTGTGCTTTACAAGAATATTGAAAGAGGTCTATGTGCTATCATCCACAAGAAATCGTCCAATATCTTCACAATACTCTTTTCATAGGTCTTTGCTAATTTAAGAAAAGTATTTTCATACTTTTCAAAGAAAGCCTGAAGTAGTAGCATAAACCTGTAATAATCCTTTCCGGAGAAGTCATCTATTTTACCAAAAAAATTATTATATTTATCCGCCTTGACCAATATATTTAACGCTTCAGCCTTGACTATTCTTGCAATATCATTATCCCATAAAGGGAAAAATTTCGGGCAAATTATGTGCATGGTCTTCGTTGCCGCAACTCTATCTATGATTGTTTTCAAAGAGTCATAAAATTTTATAATGTCATTTTTGAAATCTGGAAGATTGGAGGATTCAAAATTGATCGCTCTCCACTCATTAAGTTTATTTGAATTTGAGCGAATGGGTTCCACAATATCGGTTTCCCACCCTTTGTACTCCTTTCCGCCAAGCACTAGGCCCATCCTTCCCCATTTATATAAAAAAGGCTTAAGAATGATTTCCACATCTTGCTCATTAAAGCGGAGCAAATCAATTCTCTCCATTTTCTTTAGATACTCTTTATACTTGGAATGATTTTTAAAATACTCATTATGATTCTTTTCTACATATCCGATTATTATTTCATCCATGATTCGAGCATCTTTTCCAGATGTCTTTTGGCCCGTAATATAACGTTTCATTTTTGAGTCCCCCTAAAACAAAATCCGTTTTCTCACTGCTTATTCCCCACTTCTGGTGGGAAATTACTCCGCTTATCTCCATTAGGATTTTCCTTCCGCTAACCTGCAAACCTTATCAAACCCGATGGGGGAGGGAAAGAGGTCGCCAAGACCTATTAACCTTATATAGACGAAGGGATGTATGGTGGCCGTTTATCGTGTGAACATTTCCCACTTTTTCAAAATTTTTCTGCACCAGTTTTTTAAAATTCCTCCCTCGACTCTAATCACCTTCCAACTTGTTCTTTATGCCTTCTGCTAATCCTGACAAAAACTGTTGACTGAAAAAGTCCTGCCTTATTGCTTCACTCAAGAGTTGAAGCAAAGCATTCTCTCCGATCATGGGGGCAAATTGGCCGTATTTCCATCTTCCCTTTACCTTGATCCAATAGGGAAGCCAAAACTTGTGATTATCCGAAGATGGCGGCTTTTCCCAATTTATCTGGACAATGGTGGGCATAAACTCTGCCTCACCGATCTCCTCGCTGTGGCAAATCACCGGTTGCGGCAATTTTACAACTTTCTCAACCTTGAATTTCCCCCAGTATCTTGCTCGCTTTTGCTGTCCCTCTTTTATCATCTTTCCATCCCAATTGTTATTAAAATTTTATTCCCGTCCCAAATCCTCATAAATGCCACTAAACTGTTCCAGGGCGGATTCCAAATTCTCTGCGATCTCTCTGTCAAGGAAATCAGGAGGCGGGAGGTTTTCTGAGTCCTCGAGGCTTTCATCATTGAGCCAAAATATATCTAAACTAACTTTATCCCTCCTGCACCGCTTTTGATATCTTCTGCGTTTTTGGAGTAGCCCTTCGTAAATTTCACCTTTACGTCAATATCCATACCTGTTCAGGTTTCTGCGTTTATCAATTCTATCAAACGCTTGAGTTTGGCAGGGCCTTGAATCTTGTTTTGAGATTTCCTGAAAATAACTCCCGACATCCCTTTTCTTTACCAGGGTTTCAAGGATACGGCGGTAATGGACCTCCAGGGCATCCCCATCTTTTTTGAGGAGGCTTTCCCAATCCAAACCTTCTGGAATTGTTGGGGCGAACGGCCGTTCGCCCCTCCATTTATTAAATGGAGGTTTTGTCTGTTCATCTGCCATTTTCAGGAATAGAAGATAGGTCAACTGCTCCACGTAATCGCCGTAACTTACGCCGTCGTCTCGGAGGACATTGCAGTAATTCCAGAGCCGTTGAACGACCTGCTTGCCGTCAGGCTGGTGGTAGAGGATTCCATTGCCATTTAAATCATGCCTCCTTATGCGGCATAAAGCACCTTCCCATTCTTTGCATAGTCCGAAATTAGAGATGTCCCTTTTTCTAATTCTTCTGGGGTCATCGTAATGATATCGAGAGGTATCAGAAACTTTCTGATAGTCTTAATTTCAGCCTCTTTAGTAAGCTTTGCCCTTTCAAAGATATCTTTATCTTTAAAATCGGTAGAAACAATTACAATATCTATATCGCTTTCTTCAGTAACTTTCCCTTTGGCATAGGAGCCGAATATGATAACTTTTGAAACATTCAGCCCTTTCTCTTTCAGACATGTCACTAAAAAATTAACTACTTTTTTAATTGTGCTTTTAGCCATTTTAGTAACTCCTTGCTCTTATTGAGTATATCAGCCGTTCTCTTTTTACTATATAAAACGGCATAATTTTTGACAATATTTATTAAATATGGCATACTACCTTCAATAGAGAAAAAGATTTTCTCCAGGGGAGGTAGATATGCTGATTAAACCAAGGTATAAGACCCTTAAATACATCAAAAAGTTGAAAGGTTTGCTTACCCAATGTGAAAGGGATAACAATCTTAGAATTTGGAAACGAGCAAAGAGTGTGCTTTTGTATCTTAACAATAAGAGACCCGAAGAGATAACAGAGCTTCTGGATGTGGGGCTTAAAAGTGTCTATCGCTGGCTCAATCGATATAACAGAGGACAAGTGCAAGGTCTTTACGAAGGTCGACATACGGGGAGACCACCCCTTCTGACAAAGGATCAGCTTGAAAGGCTTGAGGAGATTCTGGATAGTGGTCCTGTGGCTTATGGGCTGACAACAGGGGTTTGGACTTGTCCTGCGATTCAGCATATCATTGAGGAGGAGTTTGGGATTCATTATCATCATGATCATGTGCGAAAGCTCCTTCATCAATTGGGGTTTTCTGTCCAGCGGCCTATGAAGAGATTGGCTTTAGCCAAACCTGAATTACAACAGAAATGGGTGAGAAAGACATATCCTACATTAAAAAAAAGTGCCGTCAAGAAAGAGGAGTAATTATTTTTGAGGATGAGGCTGCTTTTCGGCAGGATGTTACCATCTTCAGAAGTTGGTTTCGGAAGGGGAGAAGGACTTATATCCCGAGCTTGGGACAGAGGAATACTCAGCATGTATACGGTGCGATTAGCCTCCCAGGGGCTCGCTTTTCCTACCGCTTCACTGACTCTTGCAATGGTTCTACCCACCAAGAGTTTCTGGAGAGGTTGGTTCGTAAATTTTATCCTCAGAAGATATTTCTTATTGAAGATAATGCCAGATATCATAAAAGTCCTGAGATGTGGTCTTGGTTTGATGCCCATCGTAAGGAAATTGAACCCTGGTTCCTTCCTCCCTATTCTCCCGAATTTAACCCTATGGAATCCATTTGGGGATATACAAGGCGTCAGGGCACTCATAATAATTTTTTTCCAACGATTTATGCGCTCATTTACTCAATCAAAACTGTATTCCGCGATATCCAGAATCATCCTTGTTTGGTGGAAAATTATCTTGCACCCTATTTATAATTGTCATAAATTATGCCGTTTTATATATAATCTTTTTGCATTCTTTTTAAATCGTCAGGATATCAGGTAGGAATGCTAATCCTGTTAAGATTAAACACCATATCATACAGGTCATCAGGAACTTTTAGCCCAATTTTTTCGATTAGAAAAATCAGGTTATGAACCTTTGGTGGAGCCTCGTTCAGGTATTTTTGATAGAGTCCTTTCAATGCTTTCTCTATAGACAGATGACACATGAAAACCGTATAAATATATCTTTTCCCTTTGAACAAATACTCTGCTGTTTTTATGTCATAATCAGCCTGTCTAAACCATTCATCGGGTTTTTTACCCACCTCTTTTTCTCCTTTCATTTTTTAATTTTCTTTCCTTTTCCTGTTTTAGTTTTATCGGGACAGACATACAGGTCTGCTCCTACATTGCTATTATTTGAATTTGTTTGGGTTTTCCTGGTCCTCATCCCATTTTAAGGGATTGTTTACAATATATTCCCTGAGGGCGTTTAATTCGGTCTCGTTACGAATGATATGTTCGTAATAATTTTGTTGCCACACGGAAAATCGCGGTAATTTTCGTACCAAATTGATTTGTTTTGTAACAGATGATTTATACCCGGCAACAAATGATGAGATGGATTTTGGTTCCATTCGGAAATCCCGTAGGGGCGAACGGCCGTTCGCCCCTACAATGTTTGTTCCATGGTCAATAATTACAATCCCATGAATATGATTTGGCATGATTATGAATTCATCCAATTTCATTTCCTTGCGAATTATCTGGGATTTAATCCATTCCTTTCTTGCAATTTCTCCATATTCATTCAAAATGATCTCGCCATTTTTAATTTCACCCAACAAACATTCGCGATTCTTAGTACATATCGTGATAAAATACGCTCCTGCCTGGGAATAATCGTATCCTTTCAATCTTAATTAACGACGGTGATGTCTTTCTTTATTCGGTGGCACCATCGGCTGTATACCCTCACGCTGCCAGCCTCTCATTCAGTTCTTCCAAAATGCCGTTCAACTGCTGTCCAAATAACTTGTAACCCTTCACCGCTCCGCCTTTCTGATTGAAGGGAGCCAATTCGAAATCATCCGGACAGCCACACCAATAGAAGCTCCGAGATTAAACTCTCGATAATCTTGAACTATCCAGCCAACCAGTTCAAGAAGGTGGTCGGTCTCCTGTCTTGTATTTTCTTCGGGTTTCATTTGTTTTTAATTTCTCCTATCTTGATACGAAATCGATTGCTTGAAATGGGATCAGAACCAGTCTCTTTTTAAATCCTTTTTCCATTTTATTTTAGGCTACTCAAAAAGTTTGTCAACAAATTCCTCGAATTTTCTAAAAAACCGACCTTTTGTGTGTGCGATTTGGGGTTTTGTTAAGTTACCCCATTTTATACAATATTTGCGAACTTATTGATTTCACAAAAGATTTAATATTTTTCTTTTTTCCATCTATACTGTCTTTCAAGCTTTTGACATGGAAAAGAATCCTGCCTTTCGT
>CAZFDM010000185.1:0-10597 GCA_964517975.1 uncultured Syntrophaceae bacterium | reverse complement strand
CCTTTCCCTCAAATATCAAAGAAATGTAATGCCTTAAAAATTCAATCTACTCCATGCCCTCTTTCCTATCAATCTATTCATCTACCTTTGAAGGTCGGGGTTCTTTTCTCTAAAAATGAGTTGATCCCCTCCTCTGCGTCTTGAGAATGGGAAACCCTGTCATACTCCTCAAGTTCAATCTTCAATGCATCAACAAGGGGACGTTCGATCCCCCTGTTAATCGCTCTTTTGCAGGCCTTTATAGCAAAGGGTCCGTTTGATGCAATCTTCTTTGCGATCGTATTGACTTCTTCCATCAGGGCCTCACTGCTTACCACCTTCTCCACAAGCCCATATTGATGGGCCTCTGTGGCTGTTAGCATCTCTCCCGAAAAAATCAGATATTTAGCCCTTCCAGTTCCTGCCAGCCTTGGGAGAAGTTGCGTACCACCATACCCAGGCATTAGCCCCAACTTTACTTCAGGAAAACCAAACCTTGCATTCTCTGAGGCAATCCGAAGGTCGCATGCCAATGCCAATTCGAATCCCCCGCCAAGCGCATACCCATTGACTCCAGCAATCACCACCTTTTCAGAATTTCTGATTTTTGAAAGAATCCCCTGACCTTGACTGATGAGCTCAGTCCTCTTATCCCCTGCCTCCTTTATCTCCCTCACATCAGCCCCTGCAACAAAGGCCTTATTTCCAGCACCTGTTATCACAACAACAATGACTTCATCCTCGCCCTCCAATTCGGAAAATATTTGGTCAATCTGGGATAGAACATTCCGGTTTAATGCGTTAAGGGCCTTCTCCCTATTAATCGTCAGGGTTACGATGGGACCTTCCCTTTTAAAAATCAGGTCTTTTTCGTTCAATCATTCCTCCTTAAAAAATTCTAACTCCATCCTCTCTCAAATATCCAAGTTCCTGAGAAATGGCCTTCGCCGTCTTGCACACCTCTCCAATCACCATTTTTACCCCTTTCCCATCCTCCGAAGAGGTGATAAACCCTACACCCACCCCACCCACTACCTTGCCAGAATAGTCCCTAATGGGAGCGGCTATTCCTGTAATCCCATCCAACGCCTCCTCTTTATCAATGACAAAACCTTGCTTGCGGATAGTCGAAAGCTTCTTTTTAAACTCAGTTTTATCGGTAATTGACTTCTTTGTAATCGGCTGAAGTGGATGCTTTTCTAAAATCCGATCAACTTCTATTTCAGGGAGGTAAGCCAACAGAAGTTGTCCCAGCATCCCAAAGAATGGAGGACGTCGTCTTCCTATCTCTGAAGAAAATCTAATGGGATTTTTGGTATCTTCTTTCTTATCAATATAAACAACCTCATCCTCTTGTAGGATTCCCAAGAATATCGTCTTACCCAATCTGTCTTTCAATTGGTCCAAATAAGGGGAGGCGATCTTTCTCAAAGAGATCGAATTATAGACGATTCCGCCTAATTCGAGAAGTTTTAACCCTAAGGAGAAACATCTTGTAGAATTGTTCCTCTTTAAGAACCCATAATCGTTTAAGGTCGAAACAAGCCTATAAGTAGTTGATTTTGGGAGGTTAAGATGGTTTGAGATCTCTGCCAGGGTCATCTCCCTTTTCTCGAAGGTAAAACTGCAAAGAATCTGCATTGCCCTTTCTAAAGATGTATTTTGAAATTTTTTTTGGGGAGATTTTAATGACACTTGAAATTCCATTAAATGGAATTTATTTTCATTTAATGATAATACCTCCTCTGTAAAATTTGTCAAGAAAAATTTTAGGAAGAAAATGAAGTTGACAAAACCTTATTAACTTCATTAAATTTAAACAATACTCTAAGACAGGATTTAAAAATAAGTAAAAATGGAGAAAAAATATGGCAACTCAAAATAAAGATCTTTATTGGAACCCTATTGTTGAGACATTACCCCAGGAAAGATTGAGGGCCCTTCAGTTCAAAAAGTTTAAGAACATCCTCCAGTGGGCCTACAAAAGGTCGAAATTTCACAGGAGGCTCTACCAGGAGGCAGGTCTTGAACCCGGGGATATCAAAACCTACGAAGATATTGCCAAAGTTCCCAGGGTCGAAAAGGCCATGATGAGGGATATCCAGAGAAAAGATCCTTTTCCTTATGGGGATGCGCTTTGTGTGCCTTTGGAGGAGGTGACTGAATTTCGACAGACCAGCGGGACGACTGGCACTCCAGTCTATCAACCCGATACATGGCAGGACTGGGAGTGGTGGTCCGAGGCCTGGGCCTATCTCCTCTATGCCCAGGGTTATCGAAAAACAGATAGGGTTTTCCTTCCGTTTGGATACAATATTTTTGTTGCCTTCTGGGCTGGCCATTATGCCGCTGAAAAGATAGGATGTGAGGTCGTTCCAGGAGGGGTCCTCGACACAGAAGCACGCATACTCAAAATCCAGGAACTCAGGGCCACGGCCATGATGGCTACCCCTACCTATGTATTGGGGATGGCCGATACCGCTAAAAAGAAATTGGGGATTGACCCAGCAAAAGATCTCACCATTCGGAAGATTACCTGTGCAGGAGAACCAGGTGCAAGTATCCCCTCCACCAAACAGAGAATGGAGGAGGCATGGGGAGCAAAGGTCTATGACCATGTGGGAGCGACAGAGATTGGGGCATGGGGGTTTGAATGCACTGCTCAACCTGGAGGCCTCCATGTAAATGAAGCCCTCTTTTTAATGCAATTGGAGGATATTGAAACAGGAGAGATTATTGAAACGCCTGGAAGAAAAGGGAAAATCATCATCACCGCCCTTGACCGAATTGCACAGCCCTGCATTCAGTTCGATTCTAAAGATGTAGCCGAATGGTCCAGCGAACCCTGCCCCTGTGGAAGAACCTTCCGCATCATCAAGGGAGGAGTGATCGGAAGGGCTGATGATATCACCAAGGTAAAGGGGGTTTTACTTGCTCCCTCTGCAATTGAAGAGGTCGTCCGCTCCATCAATGGGTTAAGCAATGAGTTTGAGGTTTTAGTCACTAAAAAAGGGGACCTGGATGACATCACTCTAAAGATCGAAATCTTGCCCGAAGCGGAACATAATCGTGAGGCGATCCTTACCCAGCTGAAGGATCAATTAAGGCTAAAAACAAATTTAGGCTATAATATCGAAGTCCATCCCTATAACTCTTTACCCCGTTATGAAGTCAAGGCCAAACGGTTTAAAGATCTGAGGAAACTTGGATAGTTAATACACTTTCAAACTCTAAACTCAAAACCCTAAACTCTAAACAAACTCAAATGGTCAAAACACAAAATTCAAAACCGTATGATTTAAGGGAAAGAACTCTTCGGTTCGCAAAAAAAGTGAGAAACTATGTAAAGCATCTACCCAAGAATTTAGGCAATATTGAAGACGCAAAACAGCTTATCAAAGCCTCTGGCTCGGTGGGTGCCAACTATATTGAGGCTGAAGAAGCATTAAGCCGAAAAGATTTTGTATTGAGAATAAAAATATCGAGAAAAGAAGCAAAAGAGAGTTGGTACTGGCTTGAATTAACCGAGCCCAAAGAAGAGCAAATTGTTGAAAAACAGAGTTTAATCATGGAAGCAACAGAACTCACGAAGATATTCGGTTCAATTGTTGAGAAATCGAAATAATTTTTTGAGTTTTAGATTTTGGATTTATTTAGGATTTAGAGTTTAGTGTTTAGAGTTTAAACGAATTTAAGTTTATGGGCAGAAGGTGAACCATGAGTCCAACAAAACTAAAAAAGATGGATGCTCGCATCAAGAAGATCAGGAAGGCGGCCGAGGAATTGAAAGAGCTCTCCGAGGGGATCCAGGCGATCGATCGAAATGCCAGTCGTATCCTCGCCTCGGTGAAGATGCTCGAGATCAACCTCTCAGATATCCTCGACATTACGCCTTGAGTTAGAATATAGACTTGGTGCTTGGTTAGTAGGTCTTTGGATAACGGGAATCTACTTGAAATTTGGATTTATAATCGGATCCCCTTTGGCACTACCACAATTCCAGATCCAGTCACTGTAAACCGTTTCACATCCTCATCTAAATTAAACCCTATCTTCATCCCTTGGGGAATATGAACCTCCTTATCAATAATGCTTCTCCGAACCCTCGCATATCTTCCAACATCCACTCCCTCCATAAGAATGGAATCCTCAACCTCGGCATAACTATGAATCATCACCCTGGGAGAAAGGATTGACCTGATTACGCTCCCACCACTAATGATACAGCCATTTGATATCACTGAGTTAAGGGCTGTCCCCACTCTCCCCTCCTCCAAGAGCACGGTCTTAGCAGGTGGGTTTGGGGATTGGTAAGTAAGGATTGGCCATTGAGAATCGTAGAGATTAAGTTGAGGAGTAACCGAGACCAGATCCATGTTCGCCTCAAAATAGGCATCGATCGTCCCAACATCTCTCCAATATCCATTTCCGCCTTGATCTCCGATTCTAAAATCGAAGGCAAAGACCCTATCTTTCCCAATCATCGCAGGAATGATATCTCTTCCAAAATCATGGGTTGATTCAGATCGAGCATCCTCAATCAAACGTCTAACCAATATCTCTGTTTTAAAAACATAAATCCCCATGGAGGCCAAGATGCCCTCAGGATCTCCGGGGATGGTTCTGGGTATCTCAGGTTTCTCCTGGAAACCAATGATCTGCCACTCATTATCCACTTCAATGACTCCAAACTCTTTGGATTGTTTACGATCCATCCGGATTGCTCCAACCGTTAGATCCGCTCCTTTCTCGACATGGTAAGTAATCATCTTCCGATAATCCATCTTATAGATGTGATCACCTGAGAGAATGAGAACAAGGTCGGGTTTTTCCTGCTGAAGGGTATAAATATTCTGAAAGATCGCATCAGCGGTGCCTTGATACCAGTGTTCATTAATCCTTTGTTGGGCAGGGATCGCCTCAATGAACTCTCCCAAGGGGGCTGAGAGAATACTCCAACCAAATTGAATATGGCGGTGAAGGGAGGTTGATTTGTATTGCGTCAGTACAAAAATGCGTCGGATATCTGAATGGAGACAATTTGAAAGAGTAAAATCGATAATCCGATAAATCCCACCAAATGGAACAGCAGGTTTGGCCCGATCACGGGTGAGAGGGTAGAGTCTTTCCCCTCTGCCTCCTGCTAAAATCATGGCTAAAATCTTCAACGGTTTCTACCCCTCTCCAGAAGTTCTTTTATTTTTCTCTTTAATTCACTGAGATCAGAAGATTTTGTGATGTAGGCATCCGCTGCCCAACTCATAAAATCCTGTTGATAGCCAGAATAGGAGGTATTAAGGATAATCGGAATTTTTCGGTCTTTTCCTAAAATTCTTCCCAAGGTTTCCATCCCGTCCATGACAGGCATGACGATATCAAGGATCACGAGATCGGGCCTTTCCTTCTCCAGTCTTTCAATGGCCTCTCTCCCATTTCGGGCGGTGAGGACCTGATACCCTTCGGCCTTCAACTCCTCTTCGTAGAGAAGCCTTAACCCCTCTTCATCTTCAACCACCAGGAGTTTTTTCTTCATAAAATAATTATCTCCTTCTTACCCCATCCTTCTTTCTTAAGAGTTTGTTGACAGACCTCTAACCCCGAATAAATTACCTTCGTTCAACCTTCTTTCTCTGCTCAATGGCCAATTTGCATTCCGCACAGATAAATCGAGGTAATTTATGGGGATATTCGATCTTCTCCTCACCAAATCCCCAATCAATAATATCCCTAACCAACAATTCCTCTTTAAAGGCATGGCCAAGACAAAGCCCCATCCCACAAACGATACAGATGGCCACCGCCTCCTGATCCACCCCCTGTTTCGCACAGATATAGCACTTCATTGCCGTTCCTCCCTTTATAACTTTATAACTAATACTATCAACTTAGCATACCAAGGATTAAAAATCAAAGAATCGTTCTCTCTTTGCTTCCCTTCAATTTCATGATAATATTATTAATATAGTAAAGGGGGAAAGGGGTGAAGGGTCGTGATAAATTCTAACAACGAAGATGAACTCCAAGAAGCAAAAGATTTATTTAAGGAAGGGTTAAAGAAGATTTTTCAAGCAACTAAAAAGGTGACCGAGAAGGTCGTGGAGGGTTTCCGAGAAGGTTATGCTAAAGATGTTACTAAAGATGAAAAATGACACTTAGAATAGGGCAAAGCGAAAAAATTTAAAATCAAAACTCCATGGAATTTAATTAAACCACCCTCCTAAGTTTCTTTAGGTTTCAATTCTATCTCCTTTAAACTTATTGGTCATCTCGTTTATGGATTGAGGCGAAGCGCTCTGCTTAATGCCCTAAGGATTCTTCGTAACTCCTATTTGAACATTTCTAAACCGCGCTGGTGCCACACCATGCCCAACATGAGCGATCTGACCTGGCTCTCCTTTTCCGCAGTTAGGGGTCCCCCACATCATCCAATGATCCTGATTAGCAATGGCGTCACACGATTTCCAAAACATTGGGGTGATTCCTGTATAGGTAGGGTTCTTAACTATTTCACCCAATTTCCCACCCTTGATCTCCCAACCAATTTCAGTGCCGAATTGAAAATTTATTCTTTTATCGTCAATGGACCAACTTCGATTCGTGCTTAAAAGGAAGCCCTCCTCCGTATCCGCAATCATGCCTTCTAAAGTCCACTCTCCAGGTTCAAGGTTGATATTGGTCATCCGAATTAGGGGGATTCGATTCCAACCATCTGCTCTCATCGTCCCATTACTCTCTTTTCCTAAATGATGGGCTGTCTCTCTTGATGTTAAAAGGTTAATTAAAATCCCGTTGGAGATAATTGGAACCTTTTGTGCAGGGACTCCCTCATCATCGTAGCCAAAGGTTCCCAATCCTCCCAAAACCGTAGCATCGGCCGTAACGTTAACGATCTCCGACCCATATTGAAAAGAACCCAACATTTTAGGGGTTATAAAACTGGTCCCAGCATAACTGGTCTCTGTTCCCAAAATTCGATCCAGTTCAATGGGATGTCCAATCGATTCATGAATCTGGAGTGCCAATTGGGAACTATCTAAGATGATCGTAGTTACTTTGGATGGGCAAGGTTTTGCAGAAAGCAATTGTTCGGCCTCACTGGCTATTCTTTCTGCATGATCTGAAAGACCAAGTCCTTTAATCCATTCGTAGCCCTTTGTTGCAAAATTCCCTCGGAAGGAGTTCGGGTAGGAACGAACCTGAACCTCACCCCCTTCAATGGCTGTGGCTGAGATGCCAGCCCCACATGCGACAACTTCCTGTTCGATATATGAGCCCTCAGTAGAAGCGAAGATCTTCACCGTCTTATAAGACCCCATAAAGGCCTTTGAGATTTTGACCTTCTGATTTCGGCGGATAATCCCTTCCGCATGAAGGAGAAGGCTTATTTTTTCATCAGGGGAAACTTGAAAAGGATCGATCAAGATAGGGGTTTTGTATTGGTCGATCTTCGGAGCCCCCTTTTGAAAAACGATCTCCCCTCCCCTTGCCTTTGAACTTGCCTTGGCAATCCTCAGAGCCTTCTTAAAAACGGCCTCCATCTCCCTTTTATTCATGCGGAAACTACAGGCAAATCCCCATGCCCCCTGAGCCAACACCCTGATCCCAAAACCAAAATCCTCATCGTGGGTGAAGGCTTCCAGCTTTCCATTCTTCAACTTGATCTCTTCATTTTGACGGCGTACCACACGGATATCCGCATAGTCTACCTTTTCGAGTTTAGCCAGATCAAGGGTGTTTTGAATCAGATTTTTCATTGCCTACACCAAAATAAAAGAGTAAAAGGGTAGAAGGGTAGAAGGATTCCTTAACCCCTTTGGGCTAAAGGGATGAGATTCCTGAAAAGCGAAACCCATCCACTTTGATGGCTGGTGCTACTGTCCCGGTAACAAACCGCCTGGAATAAATCGCCCCTTCTGAACAAACCTTTCTTTCCTTGGAAATGGCACTGACTCTGGAGAGGGCCCTTAAGATCGACTCAGTAAACCGAAGATTTTTAAGAGGAGCTTTAAGCTCGCCTTCTTCAATGAGAAAAGTTCCATCCCTTGTCATTCCTGTAATCACCGCCGCCATTGGTTCAACTACATTGGTGTAATGAAACCGAGTGATATAGATTCCCTTCTTAACAGATTGAATCATCTCTTTAAGTGAAGATTCCCCTGCCTCCATAAATAAATTGATAGGAATAGGGCCTGATGTGTTTGGTGCAATCAATCCATGACCTGTGGACTCTTTCCCCTCCCTGCCTGCTGTAAAAGAATCATGGGTCACTTCCTTTGCAACCCCCCTTTCAAAAAAGACCACTCTCTTTTTGGGGGTGCCTTCGAAGTCAAAAGGAATCTGTAGCCCTTCTGGATCAAGCCCGTCATCATAAATCGTCACCTTCTTGTCCACCATCTTTTCTCCGAACCGATTACAAAAGAAACTCCGCCCTTCTTGCACAGCCAATGCATGAAACCCCAAATCACCAAGAAATGAGAGAAGGTCGCTCACTGCATAAGGCTCTAAGACGACTTCGTATTCCCCTGGTTCAATCTGAAGCGGTTCTTTCTCTGATACCTTTTCCATTGCCTCCTGGGCTATAGACTCGACATCCAAACGATCCAGGGATCTGGAGACTAAACTTGAATAGCCAGAACTTTTTTCATTTTCCACAATCAAATGGATGAATAGGTCAGAAAATGATTGGTAGGCCTCTATCCCAAGGGAGTTGACGACGGCCAGTTCAACCTCTCCATTTGAGAAAGCGCCGGAAGCACGATATCCTTTTTCTCTTACAATTTTTAGGAGGTCTTTTACCAGGTTCACCTTTCGAGTCGGAGTTAAAAATCGAATCTCCTTATAGAAAGTATTGATTGAGGGGATGGGTTTCGGAGTTGGAAGGGATACAAAGTCCTCATTGGGTTGTTGAACTTCTGTTAGGAAGATTGCCTTTTTTAATAATTCTTTCAACGAAATCTTATCCAATCGGTTTGTGGATAGAACTGAAATCCTCTTTCCCTTCACAACCCTGAGGGTTAGGGTGACATTTTTTTCAGCCACATGCTGATGGATGGATGATTTTGAAAACCTTGTGAGAGAAGACCTTTCACTGAGAAGAACGGCCTCGGTTTGATCGGCAGGAGAATTCTGAATCAACTCTTTTAGCAAATGGAAGCCACAATCTCTTTGAATCATTCTTTCACTCTCACCCACTCCTAAGTTTCTAAAGGCCTACGTTGCAAATTTTTTAAAGGCCTGAGGTTTGAATTCAAAAATTTTAACCCCTTTCAACGTAAGTCATTTAAGCACACTTTTTTCGATAATTTTCTATCGCAGATCGGATCGCTTTCTCCACAAGCACGGTGGCATGGAGCTTGGTTGGAGGGAGACCACCTAAGGCTTCGTTGATCACTTGATTTGAAATCTTAAGGACCTCTTTGACACTTTTCCCTTTTATCAATTCTGTTATGATGCTTGATGAGGCAATGGCTGCACTGCATCCAAAGGTAAGAAATGTTGCGTCAATGATTCGATCTAACTCTACTTTTATGAAGAGCCTCACTGTGTCACCGCAGACAAGATTTTGGGCCTCTCCCACTCCATCAGGATTCTCCATCTCCCCTCTATTCCTTGGATTCGTGAAATGATCCATCACGATCGGATTGTAAGGCCCCTTGAACTCTTCCATTCCTTTACCAAATCGCAAAAGGCAGAGTGTAAAAGGAAGAGCAAAACCCTTTTAAACTTAAAAAGATAGAAACCCAATGCCCTCTGCCCTACGATATTCCTTTAACTTTCTTGGCAAATCCCTTTCCGAACTCGATGGCCTTTTTTATCTCTTCTGAATCTGGAATAAATTGAACAGAGATCTCATTTTCCCAGACCTCAAATTTCTCCTGTTCCAGAATCCTCCTCATCTCTCGAACAGCCCCTCCTCCCCATCCGTGGGATCCAAAAAGAGCAAAAATCTTCCCATTTGGTTTCAACCCCTTCATATAAGTTAAGAAATCCCCCATCGTGGGAAACATTCCATTGTTTAAGGTTGGAGAACCTAACAGAATCGCCTTTGCCTCCAGCATCTCCTCTATGATGTCACTTCGATGATTGGACCGGAGATGGAGAAGCCTCGCTTCCACTTTCTCTTCCATTAAACCCTTTAATATTGCCTTGGCCAACGTTTCTGTACTTCCCCACATGGTGTCATAAACCACAAGGACTTTCTCCCCCACCTTCCCTTGGCTCCAGTTGACATAGGCCTCAATGATTCGGCCAGGATTCTTTCTCCAGATAAGGCCATGGCTGGGGCCGATCATATCAATAGGGATCCCCATCTTCACCACCTCGTCTATTTTTTTAAGGATAAGGGGGGCCATTGGCCAGAGGATATTTGCAAAATATTTTCTTGCATGTCTCATGACATCATCGTTCACCTCATCCTCAAACCTCTGAGAGGTGGCGATATGTTGACCAAAAGCGTCGTTGGGCAATAAAATCCTTTCTTCATTCACATAGGTAAACATACTATCCGGCCAGTGAAGCATGGGGGCCTCTACAAAGGTGAGGGTTCTTTTGCCAATGGAGAAGGTATCCCCTGTCTTTACCACTTTAAAATTCATTGGCCTCTTGTAATGTTTCTCCA
>CAZFDM010000184.1:0-5309 GCA_964517975.1 uncultured Syntrophaceae bacterium | reverse complement strand
GTGATCAGTTCAATCGGGGATGCGTCTTTTCTCAATCCTGTTCTTGCTCAGGATTCCGCTTCAAGTGACATCAACTCCTTTGTCTTCAATGGTCTGATCCGATATAATCGAAACCTTGATGGTTTTGTTGGAGAGTTGGCTCAGTCCTGGAGAGTCGAAGACGGAAGCGAACCCAAAATCACATTCTTTTTAAAAAAGGGAGTCCTCTGGCATGACGGAAAGGAATTCACGGCTCACGATGTCAAATTCACCTACGATAAGATCATGGATGAGAAGACTAATACAGTCAGACGTAGCAGTTATGAATTGGTAAAGAAGGCAGAGGTCTTAGATCCCTACACGTTTCGTGTCACCTATAAACAGCCCTTTTCCCCTGGGCTTGAGACATGGAGCATTGGAATCATTCCCAAACACCTTCTTGAAAAAGAAGATATCAATACCACTCCTTTTAATCGTAACCCCATTGGAACAGGGCCTTTCCGCTTTGTGGAGTGGGTGACAGATGAGAAAATTGTAGTGGAGGCAAATTCTAAATATTTTGAAGGAAGGCCTCGATTGGATCGGATCATCTATCGAATCATCCCAGAGACCTCTCTTAGTGAGATGGAGGTCCTTACCAAGGGGATTGACTACTCAGGTCTCTTTCCACATCAGTTTCAGCGGATGAGGAAGATTCCCTTTCTTAAGGCCTATTCTCAACCCAGTCTTGGATATACCTATATTGGCTATAACCATAAAAATCCCCTCTTCCAGGACAGACGGGTTCGCCTTGCCCTCACCCATGCCATCAATCGTGAGGAGATCGTTCAATATGTCCTCTATGGCTTAGGGACAGTGGCCACCGGCCCCTTCCCCAATCACCTCTGGTATTGTAATCCTCATGTAAAACCCCTTCCCTACGATCCAAAGAAGGCTCGCGAACTTCTCGGAGAGTCAGGTTGGAAGGACACAGATGGCGATGGAATCTTGGATAAAGAGGGTAAGCCTTTCCGATTTACGCTGATCACCAACAGTGGGAATGAAACCCGAAGGGATGTGGGGGTACTCGTTCAGAGACAACTCCGTGAGATCGGGATCGATGTGAAATTTGAACTCTATGAGTGGAGTGTCTTTTTGAAAAATTTTATTAATGCAAGGCACTTCGATGCGTGCATCTTAGGTTGGGGGCTCTCGGTGGATCCGGATGCCTATGAGATCTGGCATTCCAGTCAGATTGAAAAGGGTTTCAATTTTATCTCCTACAAAAACCCTGAGATCGATAAACTCTGGGAGGAGGGGAGGAGGGAATACGATATCGAGAAAAGAAAGAAAATCTACTGGCGAATCCACGAATTGATGTCTGAAGATCAACCTTATACCTTTCTCTATGTGCCACTGGGTATTTCTGTCCTTCAAAAGAAGTTCTTCTTAGTGGAAAAGGATGGATCCGGCAGGGATTCTTTTCGAGAAATCAAAATGGAAAAGGCAGGCTTGTTATACGACCTTATCAAATGGATGGTTCCCAGGGAGATCGTCTTAGAGAGGTAAGGCATGGGTCAATACTTAATTCGACGCACCCTTTATATGTTAATCACCCTTATTGGGATCAGCATCATCTCTTGGGTAATCATCACACAGGCTCCAGGAAGCCCGATTGCCCTGACCCTCGATCCAAAGGTCTCACCCAAGATCATCGAACAGATGGAAAAGAACTACGATTTGGATAAGCCCATCTACCAGCAGTATTTTCTCTGGCTCAAACGCCTCTTTACCGGAAACCTCTACTCCTTCAAGGATGGAAGGCCTGTGATGAGAAAGATTGGTGAAAGAATCTGGAACACGTTGCTTCTCAATCTGGTTGCGATGCTGATCATCTTCTCCCTGGCCATTCCTCTTGGTGTCTTTTCAGCAAGGAGACAGTATTCCTTTCTTGATAACCTTGGAACCTTGGGGGCCTATCTGGGAATCTCTATCCCAAGTTTCTGGCTTGCCTATCTGCTCATCTTGGGGACGGTTAAACTCTTTGGATATCCTGTTCTTGGAATGAGGTCTTTTGTTACGGAAGAGTTCTCAACCATGGAGGTCGTGCTGGATCGACTCTGGCATCTGATGCTTCCCTCCATCATTTTGGCCATTGGAGGAATAGCAGCCCTTTCCCGTTATACCCGCTCCAGTATGCTCGAGGTCGTCCGCCAGGATTATGTTCGAACTGCCAGGGCAAAAGGCCTTCCGGAGGAAACGGTCTATTACAAACACGCCCTTCGAAATGCACTGCTTCCCATCATCACCCTTTTTGGATTTCTCATCCCGGGTCTGATCGGTGGTTCCATCATCATGGAGACAGTCTTTGCCTGGCCTGGGATCGGACGGCTTGCATATCAGGCAGTGCTTGCCAGGGATTATCCGGTGGTCATGACAATTAATACCATTACGGCTGTCCTGGTGCTCATTGGAAATTTTATAGCAGATATTCTCTATGGGATTGCAGATCCAAGGATTCGGTATGGATAAGTCAAATAGGTGATCAGGTTATTATAGGATCAGTGAATTAAGATGGCCACTCAATCAAAAAGATTCTGGCGTTATTTTAAAAGAAACCGATTAGCGTTAGGGGGATTGCTGGTCATTCTCTTCACCTTCCTAATTGCTGGATTTGCTCCCATCATTTCTCCTCATGATCCTGGAAAGACAGATGTCTCTCTCAAATTAAAACCCCCTTCCCCTCAACACTATCTTGGCACTGACCAACTTGGCAGGGATGTCTTCAGTCGAATGCTTTATGGGTCAAGGGTCTCACTTTCCGTTGGGTTTGTTGCTGTGGCCATCTCTATTCTCATTGGAATTCTGGTTGGAGCCCTGGCGGGTTACTATGGGGGGTGGGTAGATTCACTGCTGATGCGTTTTGTAGATGTTATGCTCTGCTTCCCCTCCTTCTTTTTGATCCTAACGGTGGTCGCCCTTCTTGGTCCCAGTCTTTTCAAAGTGATGGTAGTCATAGGGATTACCTCCTGGATGGGGACGTCTCGATTCGTACGGGCAGAATTCCTTACCTTAAGGGAAAGGGATTTCGTCCAGGCAGCAAGGGCTTTGGGGGTGAAGGATCGACGGATCATCTTTCGGCACATCCTTCCCAATGCACTGGCTCCGGTCTTTGTCACGGCCACCCTTGATGTGGCCACAGCCATTCTGGTCGAGGCAGGCCTAAGTTTTCTTGGCTTTGGAGTTCAACCTCCTGCTCCAAGTTGGGGAAATATTCTTACTGAAGGAAGAACCTATATCTTTGACGCCTGGTGGTTGACTGTCTTTCCAGGGCTTGCCATTTTACTCACAGTTTTATCCTTTAATCTTCTTGGAGAGGGACTGCGTGATGCCCTTGACCCAAGGCTTAGGGGAAGACGGTGAACCATAAATGATGAATATATACAGGTGATGAGTAAAGGGTCAAATATATTAACGAAAGTTCTCTATGAAAGATCCTCTTTTAGAAATTAAGTCTCTTTCCACTCATTTTTTTACAGAGGACGGAGTAATCCGGGCAGTCGAAGATGTGAGTTTTGAAATCCAATCTGGGGAGATCCTCAGTCTGGTAGGGGAGTCAGGGTGCGGAAAGAGCGTCACCGGACTTTCCATCCTAAGACTCATTCCCTCCCCTCCTGGAAGAATCGTGAGTGGCCATATTCTCTTCAATGGAAAAGACTTGTTAAAATTGGAAGAAAGTGAGATGGAGAGGATCAGGGGTAATGAAATTTCTATGATTTTTCAGGAACCCATGACCTCTCTCAATCCGGTCTTTACCATTGGAGATCAGATTATGGAAGCCCTGCTTCTTCACCAAGGTTTAGATAAGAAGAAGGCCAGGGAGAGAGCGATCGAGTTATTGGCGCGGGTGAAAATCCCTTCTCCTGAAACAAGAATCTTTGCCTATCCCCACCAATTAAGCGGGGGAATGAGACAGAGGGCAATGATTGCCATGGCTCTCGCCTGTCAGCCAAAACTTCTAATTGCGGATGAACCCACAACCGCCTTGGATGTTACAATTCAGGCTCAGGTTCTAAGGCTTTTAAAAGAGATCCAGAGGGAGATGGGAATGGCGGTGATGCTGATCACGCATGATCTTGGGGTGGTTTCTGAGATCGCCGATCGGGTGGCAGTGATGTATGCGGGTCGGTTAGTTGAATATGCCCCTCTTACCAAAATCTTCAATCAGATGCGCCATCCCTACACCAAGGGCCTCTTAGGGTCAATCCCCCATCTCAAACAGAAGCATCAAAGGCTTCAGGCGATTCCAGGGCAGGTCCCAAATCCTCTGGAACTTCCCTCTGGATGTAAATTCCATCCGAGATGTTATCTCGCAATCGAAGCCTGTAAGAAGGAGGAACCGCCCTTACTGAAGACAGACGAGAATCATTTCAGTCGCTGTATTCGGTGGAAGGAGTGCTGTTGAAATAGGAGCCAAGGGTTCCAGGATTCAAGGAGTTGACTAAATTACCTTATCACAAAAGAGGTTTCTATGGAACCAAACACATAGATCCTTGAATCCTCGATTCCTTGAACCCTTTTAGAAAGAGGACGATGTCCCAAAATAACTTTTTACTTCAGGTTCAAGATCTAAAAAAGTATTTCTATAAGCAGGGTTTCTTCTCTACAGATAAGAAACCCCTTCGAGCAGTGGATGGTATCTCTTTTTCTATTCGGAAAGGGGAAACACTCGGCTTAGTCGGAGAGAGCGGTTGTGGAAAGACCACTGCAGGAAAGTCAATCTTGAGATTGATCGAGCCTACCTCTGGAAAGATTATCTTCGATGGGAAAGACCTCCTTACCCTTAATCGAGAGGAGATGAGAGGATTAAGGCCACGCATGCAGTTCATCTTTCAGGACCCTTTCGAATCTCTAAACCCCAGAATGAAGGTAGCCGAAATCGTGGGAGAGGGGCTGGAGGTTCATCGGATTGCTAAGGGGAAAGAAAGGGACTTAAGGGTGGCAGAACTACTTGAGAAGGTTGGCCTTCATCCCCAAGATGCTCATCGCTACCCTCATGAGTTCAGCGGTGGACAGCGCCAGAGGATTGGAATCGCAAGGGCCATCTCTCTCAATCCCGAACTGATCATTGCAGATGAACCTGTCTCAGCGCTGGATGTCTCGATCCAAGCCCAGATTCTTAACCTCCTGATGGATTTGCGTGATCAGCTCCAACTCACCTACCTCTTGATCTCCCATGACCTTCGAATTGTCAAACATCTTAGCGATCGAATCGCCGTCATGTATATGGGAAGGATTGTAGAGATGGCAAGTGGGGAAGATCTTTTCCAACAACCCCTCCATCCCTATAC
>CAZFDM010000183.1:0-6702 GCA_964517975.1 uncultured Syntrophaceae bacterium | reverse complement strand
GTTCTTTAAATATCTGTGAGTTAGATTACTGAGGTGATGAACTTGAAATGCATGGTATGGTCCAGAGGGTGGAGTATAGAGAAGGAGATCATCTTTTATATCTATTGAACTTCTTGAAAGGCTAAGGTATATAAATTGGATGAAAGGTAATTTAGAGATTATCTCAAACAATATATTTGGATTCTATTCCAGAAAAAGTCCAAGAACTTAATCTTACAGCCTTTAGGAAGGGAAGAAAATCCATTTAAGGAGGGGAAAAAAACATTTTATGGAACCAAATCCAATTGTAAAAACTGACCTTAAAAACTTATCTTTGAAAAATAGGGGAAAGGTAAGGGATATTTATGAGTTCGGTGATAAACTTCTGATTGTGGCTACTGATCGAATATCAGCGTTTGATGTTGTCATGCCAAATCCAATACCTGAAAAAGGAAAGATACTGACTCAACTTTCTAAATTTTGGTTCGATTATACAAAGGGAATTATTCCCAATCATCTAATTTCTACAGAGGTAGATGACTTTCCAGAGGAATGTCATCCATACTTAGACGTCCTCAAAGACCGTTCTATGCTTGTTGTGAAGACCCAGGTTATTCCTGTAGAATGCGTTGTTAGGGGTTATCTCTCAGGTTCAGGATGGGAAGAATACAAGAAAAATGGGAAAGTTTGTGGAATTCCTCTTCCAAAGGGTCTTTTAGAATCATCCAAGCTGGAAGAACCTATTTTTACTCCTGCAACTAAAGCCGAGATGGGGCAACATGATGAAAATATCACCTATGAAGAAGTGGAAAAAATTGTGGGTAAACCCCTTGCACAGAAACTAAAAACAATTTCCATTGATATATATAAAAAGGCCAGGGATTATGCAGAAGCAAGAGGTATAATTATTGCTGATACAAAGATGGAATTTGGGCTTAAAAATGGGGAACTTATTTTAATTGATGAACTTCTAACACCAGATTCCTCAAGGTTCTGGCCAAAGGATGACTATAAGCCTGGTGGACCTCAGAAGAGTTTTGACAAACAATATTTAAGAGATTACCTTCTTTCAATCAATTGGAATAAGACTCCTCCTGCTCCTGAATTGCCAGAAGAGGTCATTCAAAAGACAAAGGAAAAATATCTTGAGGCATATAAAAGACTTGTAGGTAAATCTTTGTAAAGAATTATGAGGTATTGAATGTAGTTAATATTTATATTGTAAAAATGTTAAGGACTATTCGAGGAGGATAAGTTTTATGGAAAAGCCTTTGGTTGGAATTCTGATGGGAAGTGATAGTGATTTACCGGTTATGGAAAAGGGGGCAGAGGTTTTAAAGGAGATGGGTATTCCCTATGAGATAGATATTAGCTCCGCACATCGTTTACCTGAAAAGACAGCCAATTATGCTAAAACGGCAAGGGAACGGGGAATCGAAGTAATTATAGCAGGTGCTGGAATGGCTGCACATCTGGCAGGGGTGCTGGCTGCCCATACAACATTGCCTGTCATTGGTGTACCTCTGAAATCCGGACCCCTCGAAGGTGTCGACGCACTTTATTCTACGGTTCAGATGCCCCCGGGCATTCCAGTGGCCACAGTTGGAATCGATGGAGCAAAAAATGCAGCCTACCTTGCCTGTGAGATTCTCTCGATTAAATATCCTGAGATAGCAAAGAAGCTTGATGAATTTAGAGAAAAGATGAGAAAGGATTTGGAAGAAAAATCAAGGAAACTCAAAGGATCTAAATAATGAATGAAAGGGCAATCCATAAGGCGGCAGACATCATCAAACGAGGAGGGATTGTGGCTTTCCCAACAGAAACGGTTTATGGGTTAGGAGCAGATGCCTTCAATCCCATGGCTGTTGCTCGAGTATTTGAAGTTAAACAGAGACCATATTTTGATCCATTGATTGTTCATATTGGAGATCTATCCGAAATTAATAAACTGATTAAAGAGATCCCATATGATGCAGGAAGATTAATTGAGTGTTTCTGGCCAGGACCATTAACCATTGTCCTTTTTAAAAAAGAAAATGTCCCTGATATTGTTACTTCTGGACTTCAAACCGTAGCCGTTAGAATGCCAAAACATGAAATGACCTTGAAACTGATTAAACTTTCAGGAACTCCCGTTGTTGGACCCAGTGCAAATCCTTTTGGTTATTTAAGCCCAACGAAAGCTGAACATGTGCGGGAACAATTGGGCGATCAAATTGATTTTATTCTCGATGGAGGCCCTTGTGAAGTGGGGTTGGAATCGACCATCATCTCTTTTGTTGAAAAAAATCCAAAGCTATTAAGACCAGGAGGAATTCCTCTTGAAGAGATTGAGGCTATTATTGGAAAGGTAGAGATTGATGTGAATAACCATAAAAACCCTTCTGCTCCTGGAATGCTCCCAAAACATTATGCTCCTCGAACACCTATTCTGCTTGAGTGGTCCCAAAAGACCATAAGAAAATATAGAGACAAAAAGGTAGGACTTCTTGCTTTTAAGGACCCTGGGCCTCTTGACTCCATTAATCCTATTGAGGTTCTCTCAAAAAATGGGGATTTAAGAGAGGCAGCGGCCAACCTCTTCACTGCCATTAGGCGATTAGACCAATTAGGTCTGGATTTAATTCTTGCAGAACCCCTTCCTGAAGTAGGTCTTGGAAGGGCCATCATGGATCGTCTCCAAAGGGCTAGCCATAAGGGAGCAATAAATTGATGAAAAAATTTATTATCACCCTTTTAATATTCCTTTCACCTTTTACCATTTACCTTTCACCTTCTTTGGGATTGCCTGCTGAGGATGTCCAATTGGTAATGGATGAACAATATTTTCAAGTCGCAAAGAAGATGATTCAGGAGGCAAAATCTTCTATCCTTATCATGATGTTTGAAATGGGATATTATGAGAAACACCCCAATACCCCTTCGAATATCCTGATTCGTGAACTCATCGAGGCAAAGAAAAGAGGAGTTCGGGTGGAAGTTCTTTTAGAGGTAAGGGAAGGAAAGGATCGAACCACAGAGCGAAATCTCCATTCTGGAAAGATTCTGTCTGGAGGCGGAGTAAAGGTAATTTATGATTCCCTTTTAAAAACCACACATGCGAAATGGATGGTGGTCGATGAGGAAATGGCGCTTGTCGGAAGTACTAACTGGACTTATTATGCCTTAACGAACAATCATGAAGTTTCGGTATTGATTCGATCCAAAGCGTTTGCCAAATCCTTAATCCATTATTTTGATCAAGTGAAGGCTAAGGGAAGCAAATCGTTAACAAAGGAATAATGGGAATGTTAAAATAGAAGAGTCTATTTCAACATTCCATTATTCTCATATCCCAATCTTTAAGGATGCTTATCGATTCTCACGCCCATCTTGAGATGCCTGAGTTTAAAAAGGACCTCGAAGAAGTCATTGAAAGGGCTAAGGGTTCAGGAGTCGAATATATTTTTACGGTAGGAACGGAGAGGAAGGACTGGAACGATACGCTCGCAATTTCTAATAAGTATTCCAATGTTTACGCTATCTTAGGGATTCATCCCCACAATGCTAAAACGGTCGATTCAGAGACTTATTCCATTTTAAAAAATCTTTGCCGTAATGAGAGAGTCAAGGCGCTGGGGGAAATCGGTTTAGATTTTTTCAGGAATCTTTCTCCGAGAGATATCCAGCTGAGGAGATTTCGAGAGCAGATCGGGTTGGCAAAAGAGCTTGGCCTTCCAATTGTCATCCACGATCGAGAGGCCCATCAGGAAACCTTGGAGATACTCAAGACAGAAAAGGCAGAGGCCTGTGGAGGGATAATCCACTGTTTTTCAGGGGATTATGAGATGGCGAAGGAATGTATCACGATGGGGTTTTACCTCTCAATCCCTGGAAGTATCACCTTTAAAAATGCAGAACGATTTCGGGAGATTGTAGAGAAGATTCCTCTGGATTCCCTTCTGATTGAAACCGATGCCCCTTTTTTAAGCCCAGAGCCTTTTCGAGGGAAGAGAAACGAACCCAGTTTTATCCTATATACTGCACGAAAGATTGCAGAAATTAAAAAGATTTCGCTTGAAAAACTTGCTCAAACCACTACCGAAAATGCTTTAAGGATTTATAGAATTAAATCAGATAAAAGATTTAATAAAGGATGAAATTCATGAGGCCGACAATTATTGTGGTGGATATGTTAAAGGATAATTTTAAAGAGAGTCCACGAAATCTTATCTATCAAGAAGCAATAGCGATTATTCCTAATCTCCAAATCCTCTTAAAAAGGGGGCGAGAGAAAGAAATCCCTGTCATCTTTGCCTGTGATAGCTTTCTTCAAGAAGACTTTATCTTCAGGGGACGGATGAAACCCCATTCTCTAAGAGGCACCGAAGGATCAGAAGTCATCGATGGGCTAAAGCCTGAACCAATGGATTTAATATTGCCGAAGAGACGTTTCAGCGCCTTCTTTAAGACAGACTTAGATCAAACCCTTCGTACTCTTGGAGTAGATACCATTGTGGTTACTGGGTTGACCACAGAAGTCTGTGTGTTGATGACGGCGATGGATGGTCTATGCAACGATTTTTCAGCCATCATCTTAGAGGATTGTTGTGCAAGCCGAAGTAAAGAGCTTCATCAATCCTGTCTGAATCTCTATCGAGATTCTGCCCTTTACCCATTATTGAGGATCCTCACTCTTGAAGAGTTTTTAAGAGAGATAGATTTAAAAAAATAGGAACAACGGAAGATCGAAATGAAGGGTTGTGAAAGGGAGTTTATTAACCAACTTAAAAAAAAGCTTACTTCAAGAGAAAGGAAGGTCATCGACCATCCCCCTCTTTCTCATGCAGCCGTCCTACTGCCTTTATATCAAAGGGAGGGACAGTGTCACCTTCTCTTCACCAAAAGATCTGATCAGGTTAAATACCATAAGGGAGAGATCTCTTTTCCAGGAGGAATGGTCGATGAAGAGGACCGGGAACTCATCCAAACCGCCCTTCGAGAAGCCCGGGAGGAGATTGGCCTCAATGAGGAGGATGTTGAAATCATTGGGCTATTGGATGATATTGTCACGGTGACGCAGTTTATTGTGACGCCAATTGTAGGCCTCTTTCCTTATCCATACCCTTTTCAAATAAACCAAGTAGAGATTGATGAATTAATTGAAGTCCCACTCTCTTTTTTGCTTCAAAAAGATTCCTTCAGTGAACGAGAGATCTTTCGGATGGGTCGAAGCGAATGGGTCTATGCCTATCAATACGGGAACCACATCATTTGGGGTGCAACTGCCAGGATGCTTAAGCAATTCTTAGATTTAATTTCATCATGAGACAAGAGAAGAGGGATCATTTATAGAGAAACATTTGGTTCTACCCAATTAAAGACTCCCCCACAATATGGGCGAGGTGGAATACATAACCATGCCTCTTTCCATAGATACCTGCCTTCCAATCCCTGAATACATTCCCATGACATTCACCACAAAGAAGGTAGCTTCTCCCAAAATCAATAAGCTCTCCATTATAGAGCCTTAATTTATCCCCCTAACGAATCAATCCTATTGTTTTCAAGGGAAGAAGAAACGGCCAAGGTTGATACCTTTAATCCGTGATGCAGGAATTCCTCTTTAAAAAATTTACTTGATATTTTTTTTAAAATATAATATTAAAAATGGCCAAGGGTGGGGGGAAGAAGTTTTTCTATTTCCTATTATTAAATCATCACGACAATCCAATCAAATGAGGGCACAACATGGGAACAAGGGATAAGGTAATAGTCATCTCAATGTTGGCAGTGGCCATTGCTATCTTTTTATTTCTGCTCTATCAATTCATCTCTTTTTATCATTACAAATCCATCATCCTTGATCGGTTTCCTGTAGAGCCTCCCTTGAAGGAGGAAAAGCGTTTTTTTGAATTAGAAGGCCAGAGGAAAGATCAGGCGATTGAATTATCAAAAAGATATGCTCGGGAAAAAGATGATCTCTATGGGGATCCTCAGCACCTGGCGGATAAGATAAGAGGGGATGTGAAGATTTTGGGATGGAAAGCGGAGAAGGCCATTCATGTAGGGCGACTTTACGATTCAGAAAAATTTGGGGGGAAACTCTTAGAGGATTTCAAAGGGTCAATGGAGAAGATTAAAAAGGGGCTTATTAAACTGAAGGATTTGGGTTTTTTAGCGGATGGAAGTCCTGCTTCTGAATTGCTCATTGAAGATGATCCGAAATACTTTTCACAGAGGATTAAAAGGCTTAAAGAGGAGTATGTATCGATCCAATTCTATTTACTTCCAAAGGGGAAGGGTATTCCAAAAGCAAAAGATCTCTCTGAGGAGGCAAAAAGGTTAGTAGATGAGATTGACAAAGAAGTAGAGAGAGGGGCAGGTATCATGAAATATTTTTATACCTATACAGATTCTCTCTATTTTGTCTCTTTCCAATATCAAACCGAACAAGACAGGATAAAAAATAGAACTCAGGGATGGTATTTTGAAGTAGACCTCGATGCTAAAATTGTAAGAGATGTCTCTCTCGATAAAGAACTTCGTAAAAAATATCAAATGGCTAAAGAGGTTAAATAGATTCTTACATGTTTAAGTCTGAGAATTTATCTCTAACACGTGAGAACAAATGGTGTCATGCTGAACTTGGTCCAACATCTTGTTTTGTCCAAAAGGTTAGATCCTGAAACGAGTTCAGGATGACAAGTTTGTGAAATTTCAAATATTTTTGTTTAGGAT
>CAZFDM010000182.1:0-3497 GCA_964517975.1 uncultured Syntrophaceae bacterium | reverse complement strand
AGAAAAGAGCATCTTCTTTTCTATCTAAATCTGTAAATATACATGCCAAACTCTTATACACCTCAAGGTCTTTGGGATTTTGGGACAATATTTTTTCATAAATTTTTAATGATTTTTCAAAATTTCCTTTTTTAACATATACATCTGCAAGGTTTTTCATTATATCTAAATTGTTAGGGTCAATCTGATACGCCTTTTCAAGTTTTTCAAGGGCCTTCTCGGTTTCACCTTTCGTGAAATAAAGAACACCCAAATCATTATTAACAAGGGAATGCGTAGGAGATAGCATTAAGAGCCTTTCCAACCCTGAAATGGCCTCCTCGATCGAATTTATGGAGATCAGTTGCTGGATGCGATCATATTCCTGATTCACCATCTCATTAAATTTTTTTAGAAAAGTTTCATGTATATGGGTTAACTCGGGCTTATTTTTAGAATAATATCTATACTTTTCATAAATCCTCTTCTGATTTTGGATAAAATCTAATTTGTTCCTACTTGTCATGGTTGTGCCGTCTTCTCTCCAACTAAATTCACAGGTTACTTTTGGAATATGCCCAAACTTAAACTTCCTGGACATTCGAATCCAAAGATCCCAATCTTCCAAAGCTGTTAGATTTTCATCAAAGAAGCCCGTTTCCTCCAAACATGATTTCTCATGCATAAAGCAAAGTACAGGAACGAAATTCTCCACTAAAATTCGATCGTAATCAAAATCAAAGGAATAGGGCAAATCGCGCCTTTCCACAACATATCTTTCGCCTACCTTTTTTTGGTGGCTTCGATAGGCATCTGTATAAGCAATCTTATAATCACTGTCTTCTAAAAAATTGACAAGGGTTTCCAGATGATCGGGATAGTAAATGTCATCATCATCCAAGTAGGCGATATATTTCCCTTTAGCCACTTTTATTCCTGTGTTACGTGCCGTAGCAAGCCCCTTATTCTTGCCATGCCTGATATAGATGATTCTTCCTGATGGGTCCAAAGGAATTATCACTTTTTCAACATCAACACCACCATCATTGACGACGATCACTTCATAGTTAGAATAACTCTGGTTAAGAATACTCTTAAGTGCCTCCATCAGCATTTCCGGTCGATTATAAGTCGGAACGATGACAGAAACCAAAGGACGTTCTTTTTCGGCTCTCCGTTCACTAAAGGTATCGATCTTTTCTTCCTTTTTTTTGCATGTGGTTATCTCAGGTGCATCCCACTGCATAATGTGCGCTTTCTCTTCGCGGGGATTCATCCGGTTTGCACAAACCTTACATTCCGGGACGGGGCAATCTTCTTCCCCTTTGGAGGAAATCCGCAGCAACCGATACATCTCTCCATTCCAGAATTCCTCTATAGTTTGGGACAAAGCATTGCCAAAATGATAAATTCCTCCTTCTACTTTCTCCTTAAAATGGACCTCTGCTCCTCCGCATGGATAGATTTCACCATCGAAACCAACCATTAATTGAGTTTCAGGCCATAAACATGGTTTTGGGATAGTAAATTCCTTAAAAAGCGGCTCATGGAAGAAACGAATTCCATACTTATCCGCAAGAATTTTAGCCTTTTCAACCATCTCATCAGAAAGATCTTGATAGTAGAAAAGGGAATCTTGATTATTCAATCGATCCTCTTCCCGATCCACATTTAAATGTCGAACTCGTTCAGGATAAAAACGAGTATAGAAAATATTGATACTATCGATCCCAATCTCCTTTCCAAGCTCAACCAGAGCCGGCAAGTCTTCAACATTCAGTCGGTTGATAGCACTGGAAAATTGCAATACAGGACCTGTATCTTTTTTTCTTCGTAAGGCCACTAATCTTTCGACATTCCGACATACTTTTTCGAAACAATCAACCTGCATCACTCGCTTATAAACATTTTGACTGGCAGCATTGATGGAAATATTTAGATCGGAAATATTAGACTGAAGTAGAGCCTCCGATAGCTCCTCAGTGAGGGCAATCCCATTGGTGGTAATCGAAACCAGAATATTTGGATATCGTTGATTAGTATATTGAATAATCGAAATTAAGTCGGGATTCAATAACGGATCACCTGCCCCGGATAAGACAATTTTTTGAAAACGCTCTAATTTTAAATTGGCGGCCATTTTTTGAAACTTTTGAAGAGTGATTCGTCTGTTGGTTTGACTATAGAAATAATTTCCCCCACAGAAAATGCATTTAGCGTTGCATTTATCAATCATAAGGAAATGGGCTTGGATGGGGAAACGATCCGTGAAGCCGTCTTTCTGGGCGTGTTTTGGAGGTGAGGAGACGAGACTTTTCTTAACTCCAGACCTTTTTAAATTAAACATCTCGACCCTTTCATTCTGGTGCGAAGCTTTCGCCAATTCAATTTTCCTTAACAGTTCGGAAGTTTGAGGGGTTTCGGATAAAAGTTTGAGAGAGCTGATCGGGAAGTCCTTGCCGGCCTTCAATTGTCTGATTAAGTGGCAGTTTTGTCTAATCCAAAGACATCTGGACGAAAATTGTTCCAGATGGGCAAGAAGTTGCGCACTCTTTGAGCGGTCACCTCCCAGCCATAAGAGGAGAGCAAGATTCCAGATGGCTTCCAATCCATCCGGTTTGATTTCATGAGCCTGCTCATATTCCTTCACCGCCAGAGGAAAAACAATGTCTAAACCATAGGCTAATATTAATTTGTTGCCAAAATCTAAGTGGGCGCTATAGGTGGCATGATTTAAATTGCTGCAGTCAAGGATCTCGGGATAAAGGTCCTCAATCGTATATAGATTCCTCATGGAAGAAATAACTTTCACTGTCTCTTTTCTCGTCCTGTCGGGATTGCTTGTTGAATAGCCTTTGTCATGAATCCTGTACATCATCAGCTTCTCGTCGAGGTATTTAAACTTCAAGAAAGGGGCGGACTTCAACCAGAATTGGTAGTCTGGGGCAAACCCAGTTTCAAAACCACCAATGAGATCGATCGAACTCCGTTTCATCATCACAGTGGGGTGTGGGACAATGTTCTTTACAAATAATGTTCGAAGAAGATCTCGATCCGTAAAGGAAAGAACTTCCGGGCACCTAAAGTCGGAAGGGAGAACATTTCCTTTGGCATCGATGTGATAAGCGTCGGAGAAGAGAATATCCAAATGTGGATGAAGGTCAAACTCCCTGACCTGCCTTTCCAGTTTGTGGGGGAGAAAGATATCATCGGCCCCAAGAACGCAGAACAGCTCCCCCTTTGTCAACTCCAGCCCTCGATTCAAAAGTTTATCGAAGGCATCTCCCGATCGACCTATGTTTTCCTGGTAAACGTATTTCATTCTTCGGTCTCCCAGGAATGATTCTACGATTTGGGCTGTTCTATCTGTCGAGCCGTCATCGAGAATTACGAATTCGAAATCGAGAAAAGTCTGATTCAACACCGAGCGAATCATCTCCTCAATATAAGCCTCACCATTATAAACATGGCAGAAGACAGAGACGCGAGGGTTCTTGTTGTTTCCGGCGAAAGACATA
>CAZFDM010000181.1:0-18918 GCA_964517975.1 uncultured Syntrophaceae bacterium | reverse complement strand
GATAAACCTTCTAATCTCATTTCCATCAGGGTTTTCCTTTAGTCTCTCGATGACCTTCCCATATTCCACCATTGCCTCTGTAGGAAGGCTCCATTCATCCATCTCCATATAGGAGGAACAGGGAAGATAGATTCTTCCAAGAGGCTTATACCGTGAGGCATAGGTTCCAAGGGACATCGGTTCAATCCAACTTAGATTTTCTCCGATCATTTTAAAGAAACGAACCAGCCAACCCTCTTCATATACGGACTGATAGGTAAAGGGCCATACCCCAAATTTCTCACCATCGTCAGCAAAGATTGCTGCCCGTGATTCTCCCCTTAAGGTGGAGAGGTATTCCAGTGTCTCTTCAGGGGGATGAAAGGGAATGATATATCTTAGCTTCTCACACCCCGGAAAAACCTTTATCACTTTCCCCTCATCCTCTGTCAGGTAATAGCCATTCAAATCCTCTTCTTTCAATCCCGCCTTTTTGAAATGGTAGTCGTCAATAGTAATATATTCCACCCCTGCCCTTACTAAAAATTTCGGGAGATGGGGCTCCCAGACTCGTTCCGAAAGCCATAGTCCACGAGGGGATACACCCATCGTTGCCCGGATGGTTTGGTTGAGCATCTCTATTTGGCCAACCTTATCCTCATCTGGGATGACTGCAAGAATTGGTTCATAATAACCCCCTGTCATCATCTCCAGTTGACCCTTTCTAACCAATTCCTTCAAAGTATCCAAGAAGTCTGGATGATTCTCCTCGAAAAAATCCCAGAGCACCCCTGAGAAGTGGATGGAGATTCTCATAAACGGATACTCTTTTAGGGTCTCGATAAATGGACGATAGGCCTTCTGATAAGCGTTTTCTAAGATGTGGAGGAAATTTCCTACAGGCTGATGGTTGTGGACACAGAATAGGAAGAAAACCTTATCCATAAAAAATTAATGTATATGATTTCCTAAAGCAAATCAACCCTATTGGGACAAAAAAATGGGGTTACCCTAATGATGAGTTAACCCCCCTAAATTTGGAAAAAAGTTGTAGAAAGATTTACATTTGTGTCATATTCCAATCCCCATTGCAAACGATCGTACCCCTTGTATTCCTATAACTACCTCCTCCAGTCCACTTACCACCTTTTTTACATAGGGTTCCTTTGAAATCTGTCCTCTCTCCTGGACCACCGGCCACAGCAGGGGGTATAAAGAATAAATAAAAACTATTCTAAAATTAAGGAATTGTCAATCATGGATATTAATTCGAAACCAGCGTGGATTATGGCTTGACTTTAAAAGGACAATCCAATAAAATTAAGGCATTGAGGGCGGATAGCTCAGTGGGAGAGCGCCGGCCTTACAAGCCGGAGGTCGCAGGTTCAACCCCTGTTCCGCCTACCATTGAGTTGGAGAGTGTAGAATTTAGGTTGCAGATTTAAATATAAAGTCAGAATCTTAGGTCTGGAGCAAGTTGGGGGCGTAGTTCAATCGGTTAGAGCGCCGGCCTGTCACGCCGGAGGTTGCGGGTTCAAGCCCCGTCGCTCCCGCCAAAAAGAAAAATGGATTAGCCTCGAGGCTAATCCATTTTTACTATCAGGTCTTCTCCTTCCATCTATCTCCCTTAAGCCACTTCTGCCTCTTTCTCATAAACAAGAATAGGACTCTCGTGGTTAAGTACCACTTCCTCGCTGATAATACATTCTTTAATATTGGGCTGGGAGGGAATTTCGTACATCACATCCAGCATGATCTTTTCCATGATGGCGCGAAGACCCCGAGCCCCGGACTTTCTCTTGATGGCCTCTTTAGCAATAGCCACCAAGGCTCCATCCGTAAATCTTAACTTTACATTCTCAAACTCGAAGAGTTTTTGATACTGTTTGACCAAGGCATTCTTCGGTTTTTTCAAAATATCAACCAACGTATCGATATTGAGCTCATCTAAGGTGGCGATTACGGGGAGTCTACCAATGAATTCAGGGATTAATCCAAATTTCAAGAGGTCTTCGGGTTGGACTTCTCTTAATAATTCTCCTGTTTCCCGCTCGTGATGAGACCTGATCTCTGCTCCAAAACCGATGGTCTTCCCTCCAATTCGCTGCTCAATAATCTTCTCAAGCCCAACGAAAGCCCCCCCACAGATAAAGAGGATATTGGTGGTATCAATTTGAATGAACTCTTGCTGGGGGTGTTTTCGGCCTCCCTTGGGAGGGACACTGGCAATCGTTCCTTCTATAATCTTGAGCAATGCCTGTTGAACCCCTTCTCCTGAGACATCCCGGGTGATGGAAGGACTGTCCGATTTCCTGGATATCTTATCAATCTCATCAATATAGACAATCCCTTTCTGGGTTCGCTCGATGTCATAATCCGCAGCCTGCAAGAGGTTGAGGATAATATTTTCAACATCCTCACCCACATAACCAGCCTCTGTTAAGCACGTGGCATCCGCAATGGTGAATGGGACATCAAGAATACGGGCCAGGGTCTGAGCCAGAAGGGTCTTTCCAGAGCCAGTCGGCCCAATGAGGATGATATTTGACTTCTGCAGTTCCACGTCTCCTGAAAGGATCTTTGAGTCAATTCGTTTATAGTGATTGTGAACCGCAACGGAGAGAATCTTTTTGGCTTGCTCCTGACCGATCACGTATTCGTCTAACTTTGCTTTGATCTCCACCGGTTTGGGAACGGCCAATCTCCCAGGAACAAAACGCTCCACAGCCTCTTCTGCGATAATCTCATTGCAGAGCTCAATGCACTCATCACAGATATAAACGGTGGGGCCTGCAATCAGTTTTCTCACTTCATCTTGACTCTTTCCACAGAAAGAGCAATGGAGTACACTTCCATAGTTTCCTCCGTTGGATTTCATCCTCTCCTCCTTTCTAAAGCATTCTCAAAAACTACCCCTGGGAGCGGATGGGTCGTTTGACTACGACTTCATCAACAATCCCATACTCTTTGGCCTGCAACCCCGTCATATAAAAATCCCGATCGGTGTCAGCTTGAATCTTTTCAAGCGGTTGGTTGGTATGCTTGACCAAGATCTGGTTTAATTCCTCGCGAAGCCGAAGGATCTCTCGGGCCTGGATATCTACATCAGAGGCCTGTCCTTGAAAGCCTCCCATAGGTTGATGAATGAGAATCCTCGAATGGGGGAGGGCATAGCGCTTCCCTTTCTCCCCTGCTGATAGAAGAAGGGCTGCAATGCTGGCAGCCTGTCCCATACAGATGGTGGAGACCTGAGGTCGAATATATTGCATGGTATCATAGATGGCAAGCCCTGAGGTGACAATCCCTCCTGGGGAATTAATATAGAGATGAATATCCTTATCTGGATCCTCGGATTCCAAAAAGAGCAATTGAGCGATGACCAGGTTGGCGACATCATCATCAATGGCCGTTCCAATGAAGACGATCCGATCTTTTAAAAGCCGTGAGTAGATGTCATAGGCTCGTTCGCCCCGACCATCCCGTTCAATCACAATGGGTATGAGTGTCATCCTCTTCACCTCACGCATAATGAATATTAGCCTTTTGAATGAGAAAGTCTAAGGTTTTGTCGTTAAGGATCCCCGCTTTGACTTCAGGGATCAATCCATTCTTTTCGTAATATCGTCTTAACACATCAAATTTCTGATGAACTTTCTCCGAAATCTCTCGAATTCGTTCCTCCATCTCCTCGTCGGAAACAGAAATTCCTTCTTGGCTTGCGATCTTTTCGAGGATCAGAAAAGTTTTAACCTGTTTCATAGCTGTGCTACGATAATCTTCTTGGAGTTTCTCCTCGGTCACCCCTATATCTTGAAGGGCCATCCCCTGCCTGGCCAATCTAAGTTTTGTGTCAGAGATCAGGGCTTGAGTTTGTGCTTCGACCAAACTCTCAGGGACCTCAAACGGGGTAGCTTCGAGCAATTGATCTAAAATCTGATTTCTCAACTGCTGTTGGAGAAGCAACTCTTTTTCCTTCTTAATTTCTTCTCTGATTTTTGATCTTAACTCCTCTAAGGAAGAATAATCTCCCAGATCCTTTGCAAATTCATCATCCAAAGGAGGGAGGATTTTCTCCTTAATCTCTTTTATTCTAACATGGAATGAGATTCCTTTACCCGCCCATTTTTTGTAAGGATAATCTTCAGGAAAGGTCACCTCAATTTCTCTTTCCTCCCCTAAAGTCATCCCAATTAACTTTTCTTCAACCTCAGGGATGAACTTACCACTCCCCACCTCCAAGGTAGTATCGATGGCCTTTCCCTCTTCCAGAGGTTTTCCAGTTTCCCGCGCTTCATAGTCAATAATCAAATAATCCCCCTTCTGAATGGGCCTTACTTCTGAAACCGTCTTCAGACTGGCATGGAGGTTTTGTAAGGTCCTCAGTCGGTCTTCCAGTTCCTCTTCCTTGACCTCTTCTTTCTTCCCTTGAATATTCAATCCAATATAGCCTTCCAATTTGATCTCCGGTTTGACCTCGACGGTGGCTGAATATTGAAAAGGTCTCCCCACTTCCAGGTCCCCCGGATCAACTACAGGAGTGGATACAGGTTGGAGATTAGTTTCGGTAAGGGCATTGGGATAAGTCTCTTGAATCAATTTCTGTACCAGTTCAGTCTTAACATAATCTTTAAAATATCTTTCCAAGATGCTTCTCGGAACCCTTCCTGGACGAAATCCTTTTATCTTAGCCTTTCTCCCTAACTCCCTATAAAAGGAATCGATTTCTTTGGCCACATCCTCTTCAGGAATCTCTATTCGCACCTTCTTTTTAATCGAACTGATATCCTCCACGCTCACTTTCATGAAAGATCCCTTCTAATCACAATAAGGATTTAACTGCCAACATCTAATTTCCATTCGAACTGAACCTCGAGTTTTCCTATTGACATAGCCTTATTAAATGGTGCCGAGGGCGGGATTCGAACCCGCACAGTCTCGCGACCACGAGATCCTAAGTCTCGCGCGTATTCCAATTTCGCCACCCCGGCTAACCACTGGTGAGCCGTGCAGGAATCGAACCTGCAACCTACTGATTAAGAGTCAGTTGCTCTACCGATTGAGCTAACGGCTCATTCCTTTTTAACAAAAGTGGCGCGCCCGGGGAGACTCGAACTCCCGACCTGCGGATTCGAAGTCCGACGCTCTATCCAACTGAGCTACAGGCGCTTTGGGGTGAGTGAAGGGACTCGAACCCTCGCCCACTGGGGCCACAACCCAGTGCTCTATCCAACTGAGCTACACTCACCACTAAAAATTTCATTCCAAAATGGTCCATTGAGAATGATCAATTAGGAATTTAGAAAAATTCTACTTTGCACTCCTAAAGTCCATGGCGCGCCTGGAGGGATTCGAACCCCCGACCCACGGATTAGAAGTCCGTAGCTCTATCCATCTGAGCTACAGGCGCTTAGTTAAAAAATATACGACTTCTTTGACTTATGGTCAAGGCCAATTTTGATTTGTTAAATTCAAATTTAAAAACCAAAACCTTCTTGTTATTAGGTCGATGTAAAGTCAGTACGACCTTGCTAACGAAAGGGGGCAAAGAAAAACAAAAATCCAAATCAGAATAAAGAGATTCAACCCCATATACATCCCTAATTAAAAGCGGAAGGTTTCTTTTTCAACAGCCATTAACGCCAAAACTCACAAAAGATAGAAGGTGAATTAGAAAATAACTCTATAAAATTATTTAATATTTTCTCATTTTTATTTTAAATTTTTTTGTTGACAATATAAACCTATTGTATTATATTGTATTTCAATATAATTGAATGGGAGGGGTTATCTTGGGACAGACAAAGATTGCCCGTACGATTTATATTAATGGTGAACAATTAGAAGCATTAAAAAGACTATCTGAAAAGACTAAAGTCCCTCAATCGGTTTATGTCAGAGAGGCCTTAGATATGCTTTTAGAGAAATATTCTGATCAATTAAAATTTGAATTCAAAGACTTTTTAAAAAATAAATAATTCGCATCACCGTATCCTCTTTAAATCAGGACACTATGACAGAAGGCTTTCGATTAATTTATTTAAAATCAACAGAAACTCAAGGGCCTAAATCCAACTCAATCACATTTGAAAGATCCCAACAGATGCCCAAAGAAAACTCTTCCTCTACCTTTATTCCATCTTCTGAAACCTTTTGGTCAGAAGTTGTTCTCAATCAAATAAAGACAGACCTGAAACATCCTGATTCAAAAGTAAGAATCTTAGCCATTCGCTCCCTTGAAAAGCTAATTCCCTCTATTCCGATCCCTCTCCTTCAGGAGATGGTTTCCGATCATGATGCGGAGGTCAGAGCCCAGGCGATTTCTTCTTTGACAAAATTCAGAAGCCCAGCGATCATCCCGTTTTTAAAAAAATGTCTGAAGGATGAGGATCCAAGGGTGAGGATGACTGCCCTCAGGGGGATATTCTATCAAAGTGAAAAGATGGATTTAAATATCCTTCTTCAACTATTAAGCGACGAATCTCCATGGATTAGAAGGAAAGTGGCTACTCTTTTGGGTTGGAGCCCGATAGAAGGTCAACTCCCTCTTTTGATGGAATTATCAAAAGATCAGGAACCGATGGTGAGAAAAGCCGCTTTATTCTCTTTACTTACGCTTTATCCTGAAGAGAGCGAGGATCGTTGGTTAGAGGCGATGAGCGATTTGGATCCTGACCTTCGAAAATGGGCGAGGGATCAGTTGGAAAGGGAGATAGAGAGGAGAATGAAGAGGAAGATCTCCTCCTTGCAAAAACAAAGTTGAGAAGAATAAAGGAAACTCATGACCACTCCGTCGAGCCCTCCTACTCCAAAAGCCCAAATCTTAGGGGATTTGGTCTATTCTCCTTTGAGTTTTGCAAAGCTCTTAGGTATCTCGAAACAGGAGCTCCTTGAGAAAGAGGCAAAGGGTCTGCTTCCTCCTCCCAAGAGGAATTCCAACCAAGAGCGCTATTATAAACCAGAGGATGTGCCAAAGTACCGAAACTATCTGGGGCTTCCATCTCCCTTTAAATCAATTCGAAAACAACTCTTCCTTAATTTTAAGGGGGGCACTGGAAAGAGCACGATTTCGGCATTCTATGGCTTTAGACTAGCTCAAATGGGGTTTCGAACCCTTCTGATCGACTTGGATCCCCAGGGTCATCTAACCCAATGTCTTGGGCTCAATAATCAACAATTTCCAAAAACCCTCTTTAACGCCCTCATTGAAAAAGAGGATTTGGAAAATATCATTATCAAAACGGACCTTCCCACACTGGACATCATTCCTTCCAATTTGAACCTTTCCCCTATTGAACTTTCTCTCTTTTCAATGAATTCGAGAGAATTTAGATTAAAACGATTGCTTAGCACAATTGAAAAAAATTATGAACTGATCGTGATGGATGCTTCTCCCAGCATCGGCCTCCTCAACCTCAACGCAATCTTGGCCTCCAACGATCTTATCATCCCGGTGTTAGCAGATTTCCTTTCCTATCATGGTCTCAAAATCCTGTTTGAAACCCTCTCAACGATTGAGGAGGATTTTTCATTCGTCTTTGAAAACATTTTTATCTTTTTAAATCGTTATAACGAATCCCATCGGATTTGCAAACGTTCAAAAAAGGCACTGGAAACCCATTATGAAAAATATCTCCTCAGGACAGTGGTCCGACAGGATACTAAAATTGCAGAGGCCACCAGTCAGGGCATCCCTATATTTCTGTTCGCCCAATCTTCAAAAGGAGCTACAGACATCCAGAGCCTTATTAGCGAAATTTTCGATCTGAAAGGAGCGGAATCATGACAGATGAGTTCACCAACAACGTAGCCCAGAAATTCCCTAATACCCAGAGCAAGGAACCCATCGAGAGACCCTGGGATGTGCTTGAACCCAAATTGATCTCTCCACTAAGAAAAATGGCGGAAGAATCTAAAAAAGATGAACTCTCCGACCGAATCCACAACCTTTATTCTGAGCTTCGATCCTCATTAACGGTCCGGACCGCCTTAGAATATGATCTCAAAAAAGCCAATCGTCTTTTAGAAGAAGTGAATCGGATTAAATTGGAAGTGGAGAAGATCATTGAGATGTTGAGGGCAATGGAAGAATATATGAGGGAGCGGATCAAGTAACTTTATCTTTTCCCTTCCTTTATGGAAGGGGAAAGGTCGAAAGTGAAGGAGGGAGAGGATGAAAACGAGAATCCAGACGGCCATGGAAGATGGGTTCGATAAAATTGTGGCTGAACGAATGCCAAAGATCAAACGAATAGAAGAATCCTTTCCTCCAGAGGATATGAATGAACCTCAACTGCTAAAAGAGGAACCTTCTGAGGCGCTCTCTTCAGAGGCTACCAAAGAAAAACAGGCCATTCCTGAGACCTCTAAAAAGGAGGTGACGTTAGGCGAGGGTCTCGATGTCTTACGATTGGTGGATGACCTTCATTCCCAGCTCCTCACCTCCAGCAGGGCGAAGAAAGCCCTCGAGATGGATTTGGTCTCTTCCCAGAGGACTATCCATCAATTAACCCTCGAGAATAAAGAATTAAGAAGCCAGGTGGAGGAGTTGCAAAATGAGATCCAGAAGTTTAAGGAGGTCCAGTCAGAATGGGCTTACCTTAAAGAGGAAAATGCGGATGCCCTTGAAAAGATCCGGGATTTGATGCAGACGTTGAAGGAGATGAAAGAATCTTTGGCCCTGGCCAAAAAAGAAAAGGAAGAGGCCATCCTCCGGACCCAACAACTCGAGGCCCAGATCGAGCAAAATGAAATCCTTCGTGTCAAAGGAAGGCTGAAGGAAAAAGAGGCCCTCCATTTTTCAAGTGAGAGTCTGGAACTTCAATCGAAATTGGAACAGGCCTTGGCCTACAATTTAGAACTTGAGAAGAAGTATGAGGCCTTAAAAACCTCATTCAATGAGGTGAAAGAATCCCTCACTGTTTTAAGGGACTCGTGTAAGGCCAATTTCTATAATCTTTTGGAAAACCCTGAGTGAGTCGAATTGACTCAAATCCTTCTTTCCCATTGCCCTCTCAAAGAGAATTCTGAAAAAAGTGTTTAATAAACCTTTTTCCAATATGGGAGGGTAGGGGAAACCTTTCCTGCCCGTATCGTGCGGCCGGATACCGATGAATGATTGTAGGGTAAGGATTTTTCCCTTACCTAAATAAAGATATTGAGTAGGGTAAGGGCTTGTCCCTTACTGATATTCGGTAAGCCCCCAGGGCTTACCCTACAAATTTTCTTAAAACGATTATTAGCAAATTAAAATTGTAACTGCCAGCATCCGAAGGGTTTTGAACCTCACCCTCCCAGACAAAAAGTACTTTTTCAGAGACCTCTCAAACGGAACTTGACAATCTTTAAAAAATTATTATCTAATTTTAAGGAGGTGGTTGTATGCCTACCTATGAATATCAGTCAGTCGATCCAAAGGTGGGTTGTGAGCATTGTCGGTCAGGGTTTGAAGTCGTCCAAAGGATGACAGAGCCTCCTCTTTCCCATTGCCCAAAGTGTAAAAATTCCATCCGTCGCGTTCTCTTTGCTCCCACCGTGGTGGTGAAAGGGAGTCCCCAGACAGAAACTGATCGAAAGATTAGGGAGTACGAAAAAGAAGGAAAATGGAGTCATGCGGCTGAACTGGCAGATAAAGAAGCAGAAAAGACTAAGAGAGAAGATCTCCGGGTCCGTGCCTTGGAAGATTATAAGAAAGCAGGCTACAATTTTGATAAATATGATACAAAGTTTGATACTTAAACTCCCAAAAACCTATCCAATAATCTCAACCCGTCCATGATCACTCTCAACCATGTTCAGAAGCAATTTGGAAGTAAGGTTCTCTTTAAAGACTGTTCTCTCCATATTGGGGTAAGGGACCGAATTGGACTCATCGGCCCTAATGGCTCAGGAAAGACCACTCTTTTCAAGATGATTTTGGGGGAAGAATCCATAGATGGTGGGGAGATTCTCACTGCCAAAGGGGTGACGATTGGCTACCTCCCTCAGGAGGTGATCTGTTTTAGTGGCAATACGGTTCTCGGTGAGGTCTTGAAAAGTATGGACCATATTACCCCTCTTCAGGATAAGATGAGGACCTTGGAAGAAGGTCTTTCCTCTGTTGAGGATCCAAAAGAACAAGAAAAGTTGGTAAAGGAATACGGAAAACTCCAAGAGCGATATACCTTCCTCGGAGGATATGGCCTGGAGGCAGAGGTCAAACGGATCCTTCGGGGTTTAGGATTTAAAGAAATGGATTTTGACCGCTCCACAGAGCAGTTGAGTGGTGGGTGGCTCATGCGGATCGCCTTAGCAAAAATTCTTCTCCAATCTCCTGACCTTCTTCTCCTGGATGAACCGACCAACCATTTGGACTTAGCCACTCTCATCTGGTTGGAGGAATTCTTAATCCATTATCCAGGTGCTATGGTGATTGTGTCACATGATCGGGTTTTCCTCAACCATCTTATCGATCGAATTGCAGAGATCGATGCCCAAAAGATCAACCTCTATCATGGGAACTACGACCACTACATAGAGGTGAAGGAGTCCCGAAGGCAGATTCTCGAAGCCACCTACAAAACTCAACAAAGAAAGATTGAACAGACTCAGAGATTTATTGAGCGATTCAGGGCCAAAAACACCAAGTCGAGCCAAGTTCAGAGCCGAATCAAAATGCTCGAGAAAATTGACCGAATAGAGTTACCTGAGAAGAAGAAAGAAATCCGATTTCATTTCCCTCCACCTAAACGGAGTGGCTATAAGGTAGTGGAGGTAAGAAATCTTCACAAGAGTTACGGCCAAACCGTCGTTTATCAAGGAGTTGACCTTACCCTCTACCGGGGGGATAAGGTGGCACTGGTGGGGGCTAATGGAGCAGGTAAATCCACACTTCTTAAAATATTGGCAGGGGTCCTTAATTTTGAGCAGGGCGAGGTGAGATTGGGGAAAGAAGTCACCCGGGCCTACTTCGCTCAACACCAACTCGACCTCCTGAACCCAGAAAATACGGTCTATGAAGAACTCTTATCCATTGCCACCGATGAGAGCGAGACCTATCTCCGGACCCTCCTCGGGACATTCCTCTTTAGCGGAGATGCGGTTAAAAAGAAAGTCTCGGTCTTAAGCGGTGGAGAGAAGAGTCGACTGGTCCTGGCAAAGATGTTACTCAAACCGATGAACTTTCTCCTCCTTGATGAACCCACCACCCATCTTGACATCCCTTCACGAAATGTTTTGGAAAGGGCTCTGAAACAATTTCAGGGAACAATCTGTCTCATCACCCACGATCGTCACCTCATCAATGAGGTTGCCAATAAAATAATTGAAATTGATCAGGGGACCCTTCACCTCTATCCCGGTAACTACGATGATTATCTATACAAAAAGCAGCAGATCGAGAAGGAAAGGGCTGAGCAAAGGGTTGACGTTCAGGAAAGAGAGAAACTGGTTAAAAAGAGGTCAACATACGTGATCAAGGAAGAGAGGCGAAAAAAGGCTCAAGAGATGGATCAATATCGTCGTCAACTCTCCAGTCTTGAAAAACGATTCAACGAGGTGGAAAGATCGCTAAATGAAGCGACCCAAGAGTTGGAGGAACTTAATCAGAGGCTTTCCAACCCCAATCTCTATCTTAATCAAAATGAGACATATGCAACGATTGAAAAGCATAAAAAGGTCCAGGAGCAGGTGAAGGAACTTACCCGAATCTGGGAATCGCTCGCCCTCGAATTGGAGGATTTAAAAGCCTCATCCCCGTTACAAGAATTTCTAAATTAATCCAAACGGAGTCAATGATTTATCATGGCAAGGAGGGGAGCGACGAAGTAATCCCATGAAAAATAAGATGGCCACGCCTCTGTGCTCAAGGGCTCACCTTCTGGAAAAGTTCTTTGGCAAATAAGTCCTCTGACATCCAAGTACACCCTCCAGGCTCCCAATGACGATAGACAACGTCAAACTATTTAATGCGTTTGTATTTGTGAGTGGCTTTCGGGCAATGAATGTTAAGGAATGAGATTAGGTCTCTTCCTTCAATCGTTCGATCTCTTTTTGAACATCTTTCCACATGTGCCCGTGAAGGGTGAGGGTGAGCTTACAAAAAAGGCAATTAAGCACCGCGCCCTCAAAGAGGTCTCCTATCGGATATTCGGTTTTCCGGCCACAGACCGGGCAGGTAAATGGGAGTTTGTCTTTCATTAGAATAAGAAAAACCTCTTAAACAGGCATCCCCTCTCTTGCCTCCAAATTGGTTTATCTTTTAGGAGGCAAGGAGAGGGGAGGGTCTTTTCATATCCCAGGGGATGGTGGTTAATAAGCAGGTGGCATGGGTGGTCCACCTTGTTCTTTCTTGGGTTTCTCAGCCACCACGGCTTCTGTAGTGATCAGAAGTGAGGCAACGCTTGCTGCATTTTGGAGGGCAAACCTTACCACCTTGGTGGGATCGACAATACCAGCCTCTATCATATCGGTATATTCCTCTTTGTCAGCATCGAAGCCAAAAGCGCCTTTCTCCTGTTTTACCCTCTCCGCAACTACAGAACCTTCCTTGCCCGCATTCTCAGCGATCTGACGAATGGGCTCCTCAAGGGCCTTCAGGACAATCTCCACCCCCGTCTGGCGATCGCCTTCTAATTTTATCTTTTTTAAGGCAGGTAGGCATCTCAGGTAGGCAACCCCTCCTCCTGGAACAATGCCCTCTTCTACAGCAGCCCGTGTTGCGTGGAGCGCATCCTCCACTCTGGCCTTCTTCTCTTTCATTTCGGTCTCTGTGGCTGCGCCCACTTTGATCACTGCAACGCCCCCTGCCAGTTTGGCCAGACGCTCTTGAAGCTTTTCCCTATCGTAATCAGAGGTGGTCTCTTCGATCTGAACTCGAAGCTGCTTGATCCGTCCCTCTATTGCGGAGGGCTTTCCAGCCCCTTCGACGATCGTGGTATTGTCCTTATCGATGACGACCTTCTTGGCCGTACCCAGATCACTTAACTTCACATTCTCAAGTTTAATCCCCACATCTTCAAAGATCGCTGTCCCTCCTGTGAGAATGGCAATATCTTCAAGCATGGCCTTTCTTCGATCTCCAAACCCAGGGGCCTTCACCGCAGCACACTTTAATGTCCCTCGAAGTTTGTTGACCACTAAGGTAGCGAGAGCCTCTCCCTCTACATCCTCTGCAATGATGAGAATGGACCTTCCAGATTTCGCGGCCCCCTCCAAGATGGGAAGGAGATCCTTCATGCCTGAAATCTTCTTCTCATAAAGAAGGATGAGCGGATTCTCAAGAACGACCTCCATCTTCTCTGGGTCGGTAACAAAGTAAGGAGAGATATATCCTCGATCGAATTGCATCCCTTCAACAACCTCAAGGGTAGTCTCCATCCCTTTAGCCTCTTCAACCGTGATCACTCCTTCTTTTCCAACCTTATTCATGGCCTCGGCTATGATGTTGCCGATGGTTGGATCGTTATTAGCCGAGATGGTTCCCACCTGAGAGATCTCTTTTTGATCTTTGACAGGCTTTGAGAGCTTCTTCAACTCCTTAACGACCTCTTCCACGGCATAGTCGATTCCTCTTTTGATGTCCATAGGATTAGCACCCGCAGCCACAATCTTATATCCTTCCCGAAAGATGGCTTGAGCCAGAATGGTTGCCGTTGTGGTCCCATCTCCTGCCGTGTCTGAGGTTTTACTGGCCACCTCTTTCACCATTTTTGCCCCCATATTCTGAAAGTGGTCTTCCAGTTCAATCTCTTTGGCAACCGTCACTCCATCCTTGGTCACGACCGGAGATCCGAAGGATTTTTCTAAAACAACATTTCTCCCCTTCGGACCTAAGGTCACCTTCACTGCATCGGCCAATATATTGACCCCTTCTAAGATTGAATTTCGTGCTTCCTGATCAAACTTCAACTCTTTAGCCATAAACTGCCTCCTTTCCTCTCATTCCATACCTGACGCTCATTTTTCAACGATGGCAAGAATGTCATCTTCTTTCATCATCAGATATTCCTCTCCTTCAATCTTAATCTCGGTCCCCCCATATTTTGCGAAAAGGACACGGTCTCCTGTTTTTACCTCTAACGGAATCTTGGTCCCGTCCTCCTTGATTTTTCCATCTCCTACTGCAATCACTCTTCCCTCGATCGGCTTCTCCTTGGCTGTATCCGGAATGATAATTCCCCCTTTGGTCTTCTCTTCCTCTTCCAATCGTTTTACGATGATCCGATCACGAAGTGGCCTGATCTTCATGAAAACCCTCCTTTCCAATTGAAAAAGTTGTTAAATTTATAATCACCATTTCTTTAATTGTCAAGAAAACCCAAGAGGAACTAACATCGTCTTTCTCTTGATATTTATTTCTTACCTCAGAATCTTCTTATGCGTAAACCGATGCTGCATCCACTGAAAAGGAAAATAGACAAATCGGTTGATGAGGGTTGGAGGATAATCCCAGTGGAATCGTTTTAAAATAGAAGGAAAGGAATAGAAATCTTTCCAGGCCCTTTTCCATCCCTCTCGGAGAATCTGTGGACTCATCTTATTGGGAATAAAAAATGGGGCGGATTCTTCTGGTTTCTCCAATAACCACCATCGATCATGAACCAACCGTCCCTCATGTTTTATCCGATGGTAAAAGGCTGTTTCTGGGTAGGGGGTCAGGATCATAAAGATGGCTGCAAAGAGTTTGGTTTGCATGGCGAACTCCACCGTCTCTTCAAAGACAGATGGGTTATCCTCATCAAATCCAAAGATAAACGACCCACAGATGGCAATGCCATAGCGATGGAGATGGTCGATAATCTCTCGATACTGCGCGGGATCATTTTGAAATTTTTTAGCCTTCACCAGGTTTTGTTTTGAGAGGGATTCGAATCCAATAAAGAGACTGGTGCACCCGCTTTTTGCTAACCATTCAATATGTTCAACCTCCTTCAATCCATAGAGTGAGGCCTGTCCAAACCATTTTTTCTTAAGAGGGATCAGGGCCTTAAGCAATTCTTTAGAGTAGGAAAGGTTTGCGATAATATTATCATCGTTAAACATCATCCAACGATGGGGCAAACGACGGACCTCCTCAATGACCTTGGAGATAGGTCTGAAGCGATAGGTCTCACCATAAAATTTTTGCACAGAACAGAACTCACACCGATAAGGACATCCTCTTGCCACCTGAACCACATCAATAGGAAAGTATCCCCTCTTTGGTAAAAGGTCTCGTCGGGGGATTGGAATTTTCGACAAATCCGTAAAGTTTCCTTGTCGGTAAAAAGGTTTAAGGTCTCCTCTCCTCATATCTTCAATCACCAGAGGCCAGATATCTTCAGCCTCACCAATGACCACGGAGTCGGCGTGGGCCTTTGCCTCTTCAGGAAGGGCGGTGGGATGAAGTCCTCCCAAGACCACGGGGATCCCCTTTTCCCGATAGGCATCAGCAATCTGATAGGCCCTTAAAGCCGTTTTTGATAAAACGGTGATTCCAACCATGTCAACTTCTTTGAGATCTTTCCTCAGGTCAATGGGAGTGAGGAGGTCATCCGTTAATGAAATTTCGACATCTTTGGGAGAGAGGGCACTTAAGATTGGAAGGGCAAGGTTAGGGATGCGAGCATTTTCTTGAACAGCAGGAACGATCAGTTCAATCTTCACAAAATTAACCTACCCCTATTCCCCTCTTCTTCCCCTTACCTTTCATATGTTCATCTTTGATAACGGAATTCCTCCAAATCCTATATTCTCCTTGGGAACCTCGTTGAGGACAATTCGAACCCGATCGGCAGGGATTTGGAGAACCTCGGTAATGGCATCCGTTACTTTCTTAATCAGTTGTTCCTTTTTCTCTGCGGTCCTTCCTTCAATTAAACTGATCTGAACCATAGGCATAGGGTTTCCTCCTTATTTATATCATTTTGGATTGTGGATGGGGGTTTCGGAATTTAATAAAACGCTTCATTTGAACTTTCGTTCCCTGTAAAAACCTTGGATCACTTTAATCAGTTTGAGGTTTAAAAATTTTCCACCAAGGCTCTCTCCCTCCACCAAATTTTTCCAATATCTCAAGTGCCAATTGTATCCCACCTGATACATATTCATCAACAATTCCAGGGGCGGTAAAGACATAGACGACGATATTTCTGCTTGATGAATCGATCTTGGTTTTAAAATCCGGACCCTGAAACAGAGAACAGACAACCTCCTTCTCATCCCGAAGGACAATTTCATCCTTTTTACAAATGATCCTCCTTCCTGAAACCCCTTGGAAGCTCTCTCCCTCCGTGGCCAGGTCGAGCCTCCACTCTCCATCAAAGCGATCGAGGTCCTGAATAGCCATCAAAATTCCAAAACTCATCTCTGCCATGATATGGGTGTCAATGTAAAGATTGATGCTTGGAAATCCCATTTCAATCATTCTCTTAAAATGGCCTGGGAGTGGACAAGGGTACCCCCACTCTTTAAAAAATTGATTATAACGATTGATCCGCTGTTGAATTTGGGCAAGATGGGCCTTCCTTCGAATCCTACGAACAAGATCTCTTTTGTAGAGTTTGAATGGTTCATTCCTTTCAAAATAGGTACAACTGAGGATCGTTCCAATTCCAAAATTTAGATCAGGAAACCGCTGGCTGTAATTCTCGGTGATAAGAAGTGAGATCTCTTTTCCCAAATCTACTCCTTAATGACCTTATTGGCCTTCTTTAAAAATTCAAGAGGGATGACTGCCCCTTGGGCTTTTTCCGCTCTTTCATTGATGACCAACGTAAACTTTTCCCCCTGATCCCAAGGGATGTTGCCTGCCTTTTCTCCTCTCAAGATTTGAACAGCCTTCTTTCCGGCGGAATATCCAATTTCGAAATAATCTAAGCTATAAGCTGCCAATGCCCCTCTCAACACACTTCCAGCATCTCCGCTGAAAAGGGGAATCTTGTATCGATTGCAGACCTTGATGATGGCACTCAACGCTGAAAGTGTTTTAGGGTCAAAAAAAAGATGAATGGCCTGAACCTTTCCTACAAGGAATTGAGCAGCCTTTGGGACCTCTTCACTGGAAGAGATAAGGGCTTCGATGATCTCGATGTCCAATTTTCTCCCTATTTCTCTCATCTCCTTAATATGCCTAAGTGAAGCAGGATTATCGGAGGAATATATTGTTCCCCACTTCTTTGCCTTTGGAAAAAATTTTGTATGCATCTCAAATTGAATAGAAGTGGGCCATCGGTCGCTGACCCCCGTCACATTGGTTCCAGTCTTTGACCCTTGAGGACTCTTGGAAGGGACAATCTCTGAGCTCACTGGATCGGTGACCGAAGAGAAGACAATAGGAGTTTCTTTAATCACTTTAATCGTAGCCTGAGAGGTGAGTGTTCCAATAGAATGAATTAAATCCAACTTTCTATCGAGGAATTGTTGGGCAATGGCTTGGGCCATCTTTCTTTCATTCTGAGCATTCTGGCGGATGAACATCACTTGGATTCCCTCTTTGAAACCCGCATCTGAGAGCGCTTTTTCAAATCCCACTTCATCGGAATCGAAATCGGGATGAGAAAAGGACTGGGTCACTCCGATCCTACGAGGCTTCTTTAATGGACTCTCTTGAGCCGAGGAATCTCCCCAGGTGAGAATAAGGCAGGATAAAAGGAGAGGGAATAGTTTCCTCCACATATTTTATTTCCCTTCTTTTAGAGTGTGTGATGCCTTCCCTCCTTCTATCCTTCCCATTCTGGTTCTAAACGGATACTTCCAAAAAATAACATCAAATAGAAGTTCTGTCAATTTTGATAAATTTGGGTGCCATTTTTAATTTAAAAACAGTGCAATTTTAAATTGAAAATGACATTCGAAAATGTGATCCCAAGTTTGACGTGTCCCTTTTTTCCAAATTTGAATTGTCCTCTCTTTGAGGTAGAATAATAGGCTGTTAGCTAAAATTGAAAAGTTCACTGTTTAAAATTCAAAAGTGCACTCCTTTTAAATCAGTATTTTTGACTTTTTGGACATCGATCAATTTGCCTTCGCACCAGAATCTGATTTCAGCGAGTTCATCATTGAGAGGGTAAATGCGAAGATTAATCTTTTTTCTTGGATCGGCGGGGACTTTGAATTGGAGGTTGTGAATAGAGATTTTTCTGTAGGGATCTACAGTTCTATTCATCCTGAGGCAGAAGATATCTTTGGGGGATTGGTAGGGAGGGCTGATCGTGAATTCTCGAAAGAGAGATCTCTTCTCCTTTAGAGCTCTTTGAAAACGAAAATAAGGAATCTCCTGGGTGGTGGAGTGAACCTGTTGGTAGTTATATCTATGGAGTTCTTGGTTCAGGATCATTTGGGCATGGTGAATATCTCTGATATCTTCTCTGACACAGGTTCGGACCAAATGGTCTTGGAGCCAGCCATAGGGTCTCTCAATTTTACCTCTGGCTTGAGGAGAGAGGGAATGGGTGACCTTGACATTACAGTCCTCCAGGACCTGTTTCCATTGAGGGGTGGATTCATCGGTTAGAAGGTGATGGTTTCTCCAGAAGGAGTCTCTTCCCTGAACGAATCGAAAGATACGGTGGGAGTCGACGTAGTAGGCATAGGGGAGTCCGTATTGAAGGATGACGCACTGGAGGGCCAGAATATGGGCCCAGCTGGTCTCTGTTCTGACCAGAGTGGCATAAAGGATAAATCGGCTGTAATCATCCAGGGAGGTGATGAGATACCCTGCCTACCGCAGGCAGGCATTTCTCTTGGGCTTCGGGAGCCCAGAGATGATAAGAGGCATCATGTTGAATCAATTCTCCGACATAATGGGTTAAGACCTCTCGGTCATTGAGGGTCTTTTTGGGTTTTTTGAGATAGAACCCCTGTTTTTTGGCACGATCAATAATTGTGTTCAAGGAGACTCTCTGATGGTAGGTCTTGTCCAGACGGTTCTTGATATAGCTGTAATTGTAAGATCTTAAAGGGATTTCTTTGTTTTGGATGATT
>CAZFDM010000180.1:0-22302 GCA_964517975.1 uncultured Syntrophaceae bacterium | reverse complement strand
TTTGAAGCAAGATCATCGAATGGGTCGATGTCGGTACAAGGGTTGCGAAGGAGACCAGATCAATGTGAGTCTGGCGGTGATGGCCTGGAATATGAGGAAATGGCTTCGGGATACAGGGTGAATCTTCAGATGGAAGCACCTGTCTAAAGAAAAGAGGAAAAAGATGAAAATAATTGAGAGACACGGATAGCCTTATCATTTTTGAAATCTACACCCAAAAGGTTTTATTTTTAAGAAATACATTTTTCAGTGTGAATTAACTAACTAAATATTAGGTTTTTGGCAGAATGATTTTAAGGGTTCTTTCTAATTTCTTTTGGCCTTTTATACAGGTTTTCTGGCACTCTTAGGATGATTTCATAATATCTCTCACGCATCATTCAGGTTTATTTTTTACCATTCAATAACGAATTTGACAAGTTAGAGGTAAAGGGGATAATTTGAAAGTGATGAAGGAGATTGTTGAGGTTGCCGTTGGTCTTCCAGTTTCAAAAACCTTCCCCTACCTCATCCCCGAGAAAATGAGAGAATCGATTCAGATTGGGATGAGGGTTTTGGTCCCTTTTAAAGGGAGAAAGGTCACTGGATTTATCATCGGTCTACTCAATGAGGCACCCAAAGAGTTAGAAGGGAAATTACGAGAAGTGGAGGAACTTCTCGATGAGGCCCCCCTGCTCAGTTTAGAGATGCTTCGTTTCTATAAGTGGATATCGGATTACTATCTTTATCCTTTAGGAGAAGTGATTAAGACCGGTCTTCCACCTGGACTCCACCTCAAGAGCGAATTAATCTTAAGTCTAACCGCAGAAAGTAAGAACAGTCTTATTCAAGGAAGTTTAGAACCGGTCCAGGAAAAGATCTTTAAGGAGATCGAAAGACGCGGAAAGGTTTCCTTGAAGAAAATCTTGAGACGCTTTCCTAAAGAGGTATCGAAGTCACAACTCTTCTCCTGGAAGAAAGATGGTCTGATCCATATCGATGTCGGAATAGTAGGAGAGGAGGTTAAGCCGAAGTTTGAAAAGATTGTCCATTATCAAGGAGGAGATCTTGACCAGCCCCTTTCAAAAAAACAGAGTGAGATTTTGGAATGGGTAAAGATGAAAAAGGACGTTTCTTATTCTGAACTGAGTAAAACATTTAAGTCTCCTTTAAGGGCACTTCAAAATCTTCAAGCGAGGGGACTTTTATCCATTTCTATAAAAGAGGTGTCCCGTGATCAATCGGTTCAACCAGGGCTTAAGGCTTACCCAAAGCCTGAACTTACCCCTGACCAGGAGAAAGTGTTATCAGAGATTTTAAAAGGGATCCGGTCAAGACGGTTTTCTCCCTTTCTCATCCATGGGGTTACTGGAAGTGGGAAGACGGAAATTTACCTTCGTGCCATTGAAGAGGTGTTGGCTCAAGAACGGGAGGCAATCGTCCTGGTTCCAGAGATTTCACTGACCCCCCAACTGCTTTCTCGGTTCAAGGACCGCTTTGGAGAAAACCTTGCCCTCCTCCACAGTGGCCTTGGAAGGGGAGAGCGATATGATCAGTGGAGAAAGGTCTGGAGGGGAGAGGTAAAGATCGTCCTGGGGGCTCGATCTGCAATCTTTGCCCCCTTTAAAAATTTGGGAATCATCATTGTGGATGAAGAACATGATCCTTCCTATAAACAGGAAGAGAAGTTGAAGTATCATGCAAGGGATCTCAGTGTGGTTCGGGCCAAACATTCAGAGGCTACTCTCCTTCTTGGTTCAGCCACTCCATCCTTAGAATCCTTCCATAATGCGGAGAAAGGAAGATTTCATCTCCTAACCCTTCCGGAGAGGATTGAGGGGAGGCCACTGCCTCATGTAGAATTGGTGGATATGAGGAAAGAGGAAGGGCTACTCTCGGAAGGATTAAGGAGGGCTCTTCAAAAAAATTTCGAAGAGAAAAAACAGAGTCTCCTCTTTCTAAACCGAAGGGGATTTGCAAACTTCATTCTATGCCCGGAGTGTGGTTTTACCTTTAAATGTCCAAACTGCAGTGTCACCCTGACCTATCATCTCCGCGAGCGGTCTTTACAATGTCACTATTGTGATTATCGAACTAAAGCCCCTGGAGATTGCCCTACCTGTAAGGGCCATCGCCTTCAAGGGATTGGAATTGGAACGGAACGATTGGAACAGGAGGTGAAGAAAATATTTCCATCCATCGAGGTCGGAAGAATGGATCGCGATACCACTTTTAGGAGACGATCACACCTTCAGATTCTTAAAAAATTGGAATCCGGAGGCATCGATATCCTGGTCGGGACGCAGATGATTGTCAAAGGTCATGACTTTCCCAATGTGACCTTTGTGGGAGTGGTCTCTGCGGATACCTCCCTTCACTTTCCTGATTTTCGTTCAGGAGAAAGAACCTTTCAACTTCTAACCCAAGTGGCTGGAAGGGCAGGAAGGGGAGAGGATTTGGGTGAGGTGATCATCCAGACCTTCAATCCTGACCACTATAGTATTGTCAAGGCAAAGGATCATGATTTTATTGGATTCTATCAAGAGGAGATTCAATTTCGAAAAGCCTTGGAATACCCTCCCTTTTCACGGTTGATCAATTTTAGATTGGTTGGAAATAGTGAGAAAAGGACGAGGGCGATGGCAGAGGAGATGGGAAGGATTGGGAAAGATCTGTTGAAAAAATATGGGAAAGGAATTGAAATCTTAGGTCCAAGCATGGCGCCCTTTTCTAAGATGAGAGGAAAATTTCGATGGCAGATGCTGGTGAAGGGAAAAAGCTCGCCATGGCTTCACCAATTTGCGAAAGATTTGGCCAGCCGATTTAAAACTCAAGCAAAAGGTGTGGGCGTAGAGTTGGATATTGATGTTGACCCGGTTTTTATCCTATAATGAACAAACCTTAAGGGTTTCTCCCAACTAAACTATTGGAAGCGTGGAATACTGGAAGGATGGGGTTAAAAATAATTTGAGGAGACCTCTATGAGTGAACGGTCACGGGGTTATTACCATAAGCAAAAGGAGACGATGTCACGAAAGAGGAGGGAAGCCTACTTAACCGAAAGGCTTTCGGAAATCCTTCGATATGGATACAAGCATTCAGAGGCAATCCGCTCAAGATGGGATGCCTTAGGGTTAAAACCACAACAGATCAGAAGCCTTAAGGACCTGGAGAGGTTGCCCATTATCAAAAAAGCGGATTTGGTCAAGGCTCAAAAGGAGACTCCGCCTTTTGGAGGATTTGCGGTTTTAGAAAAGAAGGGGCTTAGAAGGATTTATATGTCCCCTGGACCATTGTTTGAGCCAGGCGAATGGGATTATAAAGATACCCGCTGGGCCCAAGCCCTCTTTGCCTCTGGAATCCGAAGAGGAGACATCGTTCTCAATACATTTAACTATCACCTCACACCCTTAGCCTTGATGCTCGATGAGTCGCTTCAAATGCTGGGCGCAACAGTTGTCCCCATTGGTCCAGGGAATCTCTCCATGCAGATCCAATTGATGAGGCAACTTCATGTGACAGGATTTATAGGAACCCCCAGTTTTCTTATGTCTATTGTCGAAGCCGCAGAAGGGATGCACCTTGATCCGAAAAAGGACTTCTCATTGAAGGTTGCCTTTGTCGGTGCAGAGATGTTTCCCGAGTCGCTTCGGGAAAAGTTGGAGGAGAAATTGGGTATTCCTGTCCGACAAGCCTATGGGACGGTCGATGTGGGTTGTCTGGGATACGAATGTCCCAAGAAGAATGGAATGCATATCTCTGAGGATGTGATTGTTGAAATTGTCGATACGGAAACAGGAAAGCAACTTGAGATTGGCGCTACCGGGGAGATTGTTGCTACTTCTTTTAGTCAGGTCTTTCCTCTGATTCGTTTCGCCACAGGGGATCTCTCCTATCTCATTGAAAAACCCTGTCCTTGTGGTCGGACATCAATGCGATTGGGGAGAATTTTGGGGCGAACCGATCAAGTGACCAAGGTATGGGGTATCTTCATTCATCCATGGCAAGTGGACGAGGTGATGGCAAAGTTTCCAATGGTGGTCAACTATCAGGTGGTGGTGACCCGAAAGGACTACCTGGACCAGATGGTCGTCTATGTTGAATTAAAAGAAGAGGTGACCAATCCGATTGGCCTTAAAAGAAGACTGGAGAAGGAAATAGAGGAAGTCTTAAAGGTAAAAGGTCAGGTAGAAATTGTTCCGAGAGGGGGGATCCCCGATCGGGCAAAAAAGATTGATGACCGGAGGATCTGGGAGTAGACCCCGTTAGAAGACCATCCATCTTTTAACGGGAAGGTTCTGGTAAGGCACGACTTCTCTAAAACATTTATCTTCATCTCTATTTCAAGATTCGATTGATGTGGAGCTTTTCAGGGGCTTTCTAACGGGGTAGGAGAGATGGGGGGCGATGCCAAGATTAAGGTGGGAGGGATTATGGCCAGTACCGGCCTGGCCACAATAAGTGTCCTATCCCTGCCCGATCGTCCTGATGTCACAGGGACGATCCTCCAGGCGATGGGCAAACAGGATATCAATATTGAGTTTATCGTGCATAACTTCGATTTCGAAGGTTATGGGAATATCACCTTCTGTATCGATCAAAAATATTTAGAGAAGGCCTTGGAGGTATTAGAAGGAATTAAATCACTGATTGAAGCAAGAGGGATCTCCTATCATCCGAATATCACCATGATCAGTGTGTTTGGCCCTCACTTCAGGGAAAGGCCGATGATCTCAGGCTTAATGTTCAATGCCTTGGGGGAAGCAGGGATCCCTGTTTTAGCGATTAGCACCTCCATCTCCAGTTGTTGCTGTCTGATTCAAGGAGATCAGACAGAGGATGCGATGCGAGCCCTTCATGAAACCTTCGAGGCTCCCCATCAGATCACAAAGTTTGCACCCTAAACTCTTTCAAAAGGAATGTCTATGGAAAAAGCCCTTGAGAGATTAGCCGAACAGGTCCTTGCATTTGATGAGGCCTCTCTATCCCAATTGAGGGAGAAATATCGAGCAAGAATCGAGCAGTTTGATGGAACAAAGGATTGGGAGAAATCGGTCATCATCTACTGTCTCATCAATGCGGTGAGTATGAAAAATACCCTCTTCAATGAAAATGTATTGAAGAGGGCTAAAGGTCCTGGTGGAAGATCATCCCCCAAACCCCCTCGTTTAAAACGAGTGAAATAAGGGAGAAGGTTCGATCGTTAGGAGCGATCAAATTACCCATTCGATCCCATTGGAGTAAAAAACTTGTGCTGTCATGAAGGGATTACCACTTGTTATCTTTTGGTTTCTTTGGTTTCTCAATTTTTCAACCCGGACTATCTTCTCTCCCATCCTTCCCTTGATTGAGGATGGCCTTTCTATCTCCCATGGCCAAGCCGGTGGGCTCTTCACCTCACTCGCCATCGGGTTCAGCATCACCCTTTTTTTGAGCGGTCGGTTTGCCTTAGGTCTGGGATATAAGCGAACGGTCGGAATAGGAATTTTCTGTATCAGTCTTGTCTTGATGGGCTTCCATTGGGCAGAGAGTTATCAATCTCTCCACCTTCTCTTCTTTCTTCTGGGCTTAAGTTCAGGAACCTATTTACCCACTATTTTTCCCATCATTACTCAAACGTATGAGGCTCGACACTGGGCGAAAGCCATTGGAATTCATGAGACCGCACCTTGTCTTTCCATCTTTTTTATCCCCATCCTGGTCCCATTTGCTCTCCGTTATCTTCATTGGAAGAGCCTTCTACTGCTGCTTGGAATTTTGACCGTCTTGTTTCTCATCCCTTTTTGGAAGGTCTCGGTTGAGCCGATACACGAGAAGACCTATGAGAGAAGCCCCTATCAAGACATTTTTAGGAATAGGGTAGTTTGGATCATTGGTCTCCTTTGGGTTTTTTCTGCTGCTTCGAGCCTGGGAACCTACTCCATTCTTCCGCTCTACCTGATTAAGGAGAGAGGAATGGAGTTTGGTTTTGCTAACCGCCTCCTTGGAATCTCCCGGGTCGCAGGAGTCATGGTGCCACTGAGCATAGGTTTTTTGACAGATCGTTATGGATTTAAGGTCATCCTAAGATGGAGCATCTTTGCGACAGGGCTAAGCACCATTGGTCTTGCACTTTCTTCCAAATTGCCGTTAATTTTTATCACCCTAATCCTCCAAGCCCTATTATCCCTTGCCTTCTTTCCAGTGGCTATTATCGCTATCTCAAGACTAACTCCCATCTCGAAACGATCCGTCTCGATTGGGGTGATTACTGCCATTGGAGTCATCTTTGGGACAGGAGGGGGTCCATTTATCTTAGGGATGGTTGCAGATCATCTCAGCTTTAAGGTGGGATTATTGGGATTGGGGGTTTTGACCACCCTCTCTTCCTACCTTACCCGTTTTATAAAATCGGAAGAATCGTTTAAAGGAAGCGATAAAGAATCGAAAAGTTAAACTTGAAAATTTGAATTTGAATCCATTAAAATTTTATTGTTTTTCTTTTCCAGAGGAGGTGAAAGGGTTAACGAGATGAAAAGACTCTATTTGGGGATTGATGTGGGATCTGTCAGTGCCAATACCATCCTCATGGATGAAGATCGAGAGGTAGTTGAGGAGCATTATACCCGAATCAAAGGTCAACCCCTTCACACTGTCAGCCAAATATTAGAAGAAATTCTTCAACGTATTTCCTCTGATCAAATTTATGCCCTCTCTTTCACAGGAATTGGAGGCAAACTCCTCTCTGAACTCTTAGGCGGAAATTTTATCAATGAGATCATTGCGCAGGCCAAGGCGGTTCAATATTTTTATCCCCAGGCCAGAACGATTATCGATATTGGAGGAGAGGATTCGAAACTGATTTTGGTGGAGGAGGAGAATGGCCATTTTAAGATCAGTGATTTCTCGATGAATACCCTCTGTGCCGCCGGCACAGGATCCTTCTTAGATCAACAGGCAAGCCGATTAGGGTTGACCATTGAGGAGTTTGGACAACTGGCCCTCAAGTCTGTCAATCCCCCTCGGATCGCAGGCCGATGCAGTGTCTTTGCCAAATCGGACATGATCCATCTCCAACAAATCGCCACACCCGATTATGATATCGTGGCAGGACTTTGTTTTGCCCTTGCGAGAAATTTTAAGAGCAATATCGGGAAGGGGAAAGAATTTGTGAAACCAATTGTCTTCCAAGGAGGAGTCTCTGCCAATGTCGGAATGAGAAGGGCCTTTCAGGAAGTCCTGGAACTTAACGATGGGGAGCTGATTATCCCAAAACATTTTGCCTCGATGGGGGCCATTGGTGCGATCCTTATCACCCAGGAGAAGGAAGATGCTAAGAAAGGGTGGGCGGGCCTTGGGCCACTCCATCACTATCTGAAGGAACAAAAAGAAGAAGTCACCCCATTAAAACCCCTCTTTCTCTCCCCAACTCATCTCATGAAACGAGGAGAGTTCAATCCTTTTACAAACTTTTCCGAAGAAAAGATTGAGGCCTACCTCGGTTTAGATGTGGGATCCATCAGTACCAATCTCGTTGTGATCGACCGTAACAAAAGAGTCCTTGCCAAACGTTACCTGATGACCGCAGGCCGTCCTATTGAGGCCATTCGCATTGGGCTTCAGGAGATTGGTGAGGAGATCGGGGATCGGGTGGAGATCAAAGGGGTTGGCACGACGGGGTCTGGACGCTATCTCACTGCGGATTTTGTCGGTGCGGATCTGGTTCGAAATGAGATTACCGCTCAAGCCACTGCCGCTATCCATATCGACCCTACCGTAGATACTATCTTTGAGATTGGAGGCCAGGATTCAAAGTATATCCGTATCGATAACGGCGTCGTGGTCGATTTTGAAATGAACAAGGTCTGTGCGGCTGGGACAGGCTCATTTCTCGAAGAACAGGCTGAGAAGTTGGACATCTCTATCAAAGAGGAATTTGGCTCCCTCGCCCTTAATGCGGATGAACCGGTGAGGATGGGTGAACGGTGTACGGTTTTCATCGAATCCGACCTGGTCCATCATCAACAGAGGGGGGCTCCAAAGGACAACTTGGTTGCCGGGCTGAGTTATTCCATTGTACAGAATTATCTCAATCGTGTGGTGGGAGATCGCCGGATTGGAAATCGAATCTTCTTCCAAGGAGGAACCGCCTTCAATAAAGGAGTCGTGGCTGCCTTTGAGAGTATATTGGGAAAGGAGATCATCGTTCCTGAAAACCACGATGTGACTGGAGCCATTGGTGTGGCCATCCTGGTCATGGAGGAACGAACCTGGGACCGTTCGAGTTTTAAAGGCTTTGACCTAAGCAGACGTCGCTATGAACACTCCTCTTTTGAATGTAAAGGGTGCCCCAATCTCTGTCTTATAAGAAAGGTAAGCATCGAAGGCGAGAAGCCCCTCTTCTATGGGAGTCGATGTGAGAAATACGATGTCATCAAGCGGTCAAAAGGCTCAAACATCCCAGACCTTTTTGAGGAGAGAGAGAAGATGCTCTTTGCTCCCTATAAGGGAGAGGAGGCACTTCCCTCGTATGCGCCCGAAATCGGGATTCCCCGGATTCTTTATTTTTATGAGATGTTTCCTTTCTGGAAGGCCTTCTTTACAGAGTTGGGTTACCGTGTCATTCTTTCTGATGCTACGAACAAAGAACTGATTCGAAGAGGGGTGGAGAATGTCGTGGCAGAAACCTGTTTCCCCATTAAAGTAAGTCATGGCCATGTGCTAAACCTGTTAGAAAAGGGTGTAAGAAGAATCTTTTTGCCAAGCATTGTGAACTTGAAACCCATCCATCCTGATATTCCCAACAGTTCGGCCTGTCCTTATGCTCAATCTTTTCCCTATGCCGTTTGGTCCTCCATTGATTTTAGAAAAAACCATGTTGAGGTGATTCAACCTATTCTCCACTTTGGTTTTGGAAGGGAGCACTTAGAGAAACAACTGATTGAGTTGGGAGAATCCCTCCATCGAGGGGCCAAACAGGTGAAAAAGGCCCTTGAGAAGGCGGAAAGATTTCAGGCCCTCTTCTATCAAGCCTTGCTCAACCGAGGGAAAGAGATTCTGGATCGGGTTGGGCCAGAAGAAAAGGTGATGGTGATTGTCGGTAGGCCCTATAACTCTTGTGATGGAGGAGTCAATTTGGATATTCCAAAGAAACTAAGAGATTTGGGTGTTCTTCCCATCCCTATGGACTTTCTTCCTCTTGAATCAGTCCCTCCTATCGAAGAGATTCGAGAGATGTACTGGCGATATGGACAGAGAATCTTGGCAGCGTGCAAGATCATTCAGGAGGATCCAAGACTCTATGCGGTTTATATCAGTAACTTCGGGTGTGGCCCGGATTCCTTCATCACCCATTTCTTTAGACACCTATCAAAAGGGAAGCCTTATTTGCAGTTAGAGATCGATGAACACAGCGCGGATGCAGGGGCGATTACAAGGTGTGAGGCCTTCTTGGATAGTTTGAGGAATGTAAAGGTTGAAAAGTCCATCCCTGTAAAGAGGGAGAAGGCAAAGACCGATCGAACCAAAAAGATTTACATCCCCTTTATGTGTGATCACTCTTTTGCAGTGGCGGCTGCCTTCAGGGCTTGTGGCGTGGATGCTGATGTCTTTCCGGAATCGGATGAGGAGACTCTTTATTGGGGAAGAAAACTTACCTCGGGTAAAGAATGCTATCCCTGCATCCTGACCACAGGAGATATGGTGAAGTTGGTCAAAGATCCAAATTTCGATCACTCCAGGGCTGCCTTCTTTATGCCATCAGGGAATGGTCCATGCCGTTTCGGGCAATATCATCGGTTCCATCGTCTGGTTTTAGACGATTTGGGTTTTCATCATGTTCCGATTTATTCGCCTAATCAGGACGAGACCCTCTATAATGACTTAGGAATCATGGGTTCAGAGTTCACCCGATTGGGATGGCAGGGAATTGTTGCCGTCGACCTTTTGATGAAAAAACTCCTCGAGACTCGGCCTTATGAGATAGTGAAGGGAAAATCCGATCAGGTCTATCAGGTCTGTTTAGAAAGAATCTGCAATACTATTGAGCAGAAGGGTGACTTAGAGGAGGCTCTCCGGGAGAGCCTTAATGATTTCAATCAAATTGAAGTGGAGGGAGTTGGGACGAAGCCATTGATTGGAATTGTGGGAGAGATCTTTGTTCGACTTAATCGTTTTGCCAATGAGAACATCATTCGTAAGATTGAACAGTTTGGAGGAGAGGCCTGGATTGCGCCTCTGACCGAATGGATTCTTTACGTCAACACCATTGCCAAGAGAAGAAGTTTGAAGAAAAAATCTTTCTCCAATCTTTTAAAGGTCTTCTTAACGGATTACTACCAGAAAAAGGATGAGCACCATCTGGAAAGGTTATTCAAAGGCCAACTTAGAAATTTTGGTGAGCCCAAAACCCGATCCATCTTTAAAAAGGCAAAACCCTACCTTGATTCTTCATTTGAAGGGGAGGCTATTCTGTCGGTAGGAAAGACAATCGATTTTGCGAAGAGGGGAGCAAGTGGCATTGTCAATATCATGCCTTTTACCTGTATGCCTGGAACGATTGTCAGCACCCTGCTCAAACGATATCGGGAAGAGCATAATAATATTCCCATCCTCAATATGGCCTACGATGGCCAGGAACAAACCAATACCCTGACCCGTCTCGAAGCCTTTATGTATCAGGCCAAAGAGTATCAGAATAGAAACCATAGGAAAAGATAACTTATTGAAATTTTTTAAAATATTTATTTAGAAGCCTTGTTAAAAAAATCACATTTTTATTGACATTTTTCAATTAAAAGTGATATAAGGAATCTATTTTTAAATCATTTCTTTTGGGGGAGTCTAAAAATGGGTGAATGGAATTATGTTATAAAGGTTTTTGTTTTTGGTTTTTCAGGTGTTTTTTTAGGTTTGATTTTACTGATGTTGGCAGTGCAACTGACCTCGTTATTTGTAAAGATCTTTACCCATAGAGACAAGGAGACCATAAAATGACGGAGTTTTCTATCACCACCATTCTTTTGAAAACAGGCTTTTTCCATCTCACGGCAGGGCACGTGATTATGTGGTTGATTGGAGGAGCCTTTATCTACTTAGCCATTGCAAAGGACTTTGAACCCCTCCTTCTGGTTCCAATCGGTTTCAGCATCTTTGCAGTCAACTTTCCTTTAGCGCCCTTGGTGGGTGAGGGGAACCTGATCTACCTCTTTTACCATTATGGACTGGAATGGGAAGTCATTCCTTGCCTCATCTTTCTTGGAATCGGAGCACTCACCGATTTTGGACCCATGATCGCCAACCCGAAGACATTGCTTTTAGGGGCCTCCGCACAACTCGGAGTCTATATCACTTTTTTTGGAGCCATTCTTTTGGGATTCAATATTAAAGAAGCAGCCTCAATTGGGATCATCGGCGGAGCCGATGGCCCAACCTGTATCTACTTGACGACGAAATTGGCCCCTCATCTCTTAGGAGCCAATGCAATCGCTGCTTATTCCTATATGGCGATGGTCCCTCTGATTCAGCCTCCCATTATGAGGTTACTAACGACCAAAAAAGAGAGAATGATCAGAATGAAACAGTTAAGGCCTGTTTCGAAATTGGAACGAATCCTATTCCCATTGGTAGGGACAGTGGTCATCATCTTAATCGTCCCTGACGCTGCTCCCTTAATGGTGATGTTTTTTGTTGGAAACCTGTTCAGAGAGTGTAGAGTGGTTGAAAGGTTGCTCAAGACCTCTCAAAACGAACTGCTCAATATCGTGACGATCTTTCTTGGTCTGGCAGTAGGTTCCACGATGGTCGCTGAGAAATTTTTAAAACCACAACCCATCTTCATCTTCTTCTTAGGGTTAGTAGCCTTCGCCTTTAGTACCGCAGGAGGCATTCTGCTGGCAAAACTGATGAACCTTTTTCTTAAAGAAAAGATCAACCCTTTAATTGGTTCTGCAGGGGTTTCTGCGGTGCCCATGGCCGCAAGGGTTTCCCAAAAGATCGGTCAGCAGGCAGATCCAAAAAATTTTCTCCTGATGCATGCAATGGGGCCAAATGTAGCAGGTGTGATCGGAACCGTTACTGCGGCTGGAATGTTTTTAGCCATGTTGAAGTAGATCATCCATAAGTATAAAAGGAGCCTTTATGGATAATTGGACATTTGGATTGACCATGATCGTGGTGGGCATGGGTGGGACCCTCTTGACGCTTTGGATATTGAGCCTCCTTATGACAATTCTGAAAAAGGTATTTCCTTATAAAAAAGAAGAAGGGAAGGAGGTTTGAAAGGGGGAAGAAGATGTTAGATGCAATTGGAAGTGGACTTTATGGTCTTGTGGCAGGATTTACAAACCTTCATTGGTCAAATCCTATTATGATCGTCGTTGGTTGTGTTCTCCTTTATCTTGGGATTAAAAAAGATTTTGAGCCTCTCCTCCTTGTGCCCATAGGATTTGGGGCCATCTTGGTAAATATCCCTTTGACTGGTTTAATGGAGGAAGAGGGTTTTCTGAGGATTATTTATGATGCAGGTATTGCCACAGAGTTATTCCCTCTCCTTATATTTGTGGGCATAGGGGCCATGACAGATTTCGGGCCTCTTCTTGAAAACCCGAAAATCTTTCTCCTCGGAGCAGCTGGGCAGTTCGGGATCTTCTTAACCCTGATTCTGGCCTTAGCCTTAGGGTTTTCAAAGTTGGATTCAGTCGCCATAGGGATTATTGGAGCCTGTGACGGTCCAACCGCAATCTATGTCACCTCCAAGTATGCTCCACACCTTTTGGGTGCCGTTTCGGTAGCAGCGTACTCTTATATGTCTCTGGTTCCTGTGATTCAGCCTCCTATCATGAGGCTTCTTACATCAAAAGAAGAAAGAAAAATCAATATGGGGGTGGTGAGGAAATCGGCCTCCAAAACAACGAAAATTCTCTTTCCTTTAGTTGTGACAGTGGTGGGGGGTCTAATCGCACCCAGAGGGTTACCTCTTTTAGGAACCATCATGTTAGGGAATCTGATGAAAGAGTGTGGCGTCGTAAGCCGGCTGACAAAAGCCGCCGAGAACGAAATTCCTAATATTGTGACCCTCCTGTTGGGAATTTCCATCGGAGCCACAATGGATGGAAGAGTCTTTTTAAAACCTGAGACCCTGATTGTCCTTGCCTTAGGTTTTTTAGCCATCTGCCTGGATACCGCCTGTGGGGTTTTATTTGGGAAGGTTTTGAAAGTGCTAACCGGCGGAAAGGTCAACCCCCTCATTGGGGCCGCAGGGATTTCTGCTTATCCGATGTCAGCCAGGGTGGTCCAACGGGAAGGCCAGAAATATAATCCCAAAAACTACCTCCTCATGCATGCTATGGGAGCCAATACTGGTGGTCAAGTGGGCTCTGTGATGGCTGCCGCAGTGATGCTTTCCGTGTTGAAAGGCATGGGAATAATCTGATTCAAAAATTCTGGGACGGCGTTTTAAAAATGGCTCATCTTTCCTCAATCGCCACTGAAATGCTTTGTTAGCCCCTCTTCAAATGTCTCATTGACCCAATTGAATGCGGCGATCATTTTTGGGAAACCGATCGTAGTAAGGCTCAAAAGAACTACCTGGTGAATCTCCTCATCGGAGATTCCCATTTCGATCGCCCTGCGAGTATGGGATTTGATTGCACCCGGTGAGCCCAGACCGATAGCAATTCCTAATTTAATCAGTCTACGGGTTCTCTCATCGAGGGGGCCAGTCGCGTGGCATAACTGAGCGAGTTTTTCAAACTCCTTTTCAATCTCAGGAAACTTCTTCTTAAAACGTTCATAAGAGATTGGTCGATCCTCCATATCTTCTCCTTTCTCATTTAATAAAATGACTTCAATCTAAATTGAGCGGTTCTAACAATTTATCTTTTTAGAATTTCAACGACTTCAAGGCGATCCAAAAGCCATACATTCTTATCCTTTTTAAGGAGACAGAAAAGTTCTCGTACTTCGTCCACCCTCTCTCCTGCAGTTGATCTTCCAGTCAATCTCCCTGTAAGTCGAACCTCGGCTCGGTGCTTTTCTGGGAATTCAATCTTATAGTCATGAAAACGAAGAGAGAGTTCTGAAAAGTAGGAGCGACCTCGCAGGGCGTACCCTTTAATTTCCTCCCTGGTATAGCTTCCTATGAAAGAATAGGAAGAATCTCCTTCAATCTTGAACTCACATGGATCAGCGAATAATTGGCTAATATTCTTCATTCGATTAGCGGCTGAAAGAATATCCTCCTCGGCCACCTTCTCGACATATTGTGAGAGTAGTTCGAACTGTTTGATCACCCTCTTCTCTTCGCTTGGGAAAAGGTATTTCCATGAGAAAATACCTATCAACAAAATTGCAATTCCCAGAAGAAGATAACCAACCCTTCCCATTCCTGTCCCCTCTCCAGATTACTTTCTGTGCAAGTAAGAGAATCTTGCCCTTCAATCAATCAATTTTTACCTCAAAAAGAGAAAGGGGTCAAGACATATCCATGACTCCCCGTGTTGAAAGTCCAATTTCAATGAAATATAATTGATAGAAACTTGCCTGCTAATTAAAAAGTGGAATCTTGATCAGGGGGAATTAGTCATAGAGAAGGTTAAGGTAGGAATCAGTGCCTGTCTGTTAGGGCAAAACGTCCGTTATGATGGGGGACATAAGCTGGATCGGTTTCTTCGGGATACCTTAGGCCAATATGTGGAGTATGTTTCTGTATGTCCGGAAGTTGAATGTGGACTCTCCGTTCCCAGAGAATCGATGCGCCTGGAGGGAAATCCAGATTCTCCACGTCTTGTAACCATTCATACCAAACAGGATTTGACCGAACAGATGGTTCGATGGGCACAGAAACGGGTTTTAGAGTTAGAGAAAGAGGATCTTTGCGGGTTTATTTTTAAAAGCGATTCTCCCAGCAGTGGCATGGAGAGGGTCAAAGTCTATGGAGAAAAAGGCATGCCAGTAAAAAAGGGAGTGGGGATTTTTGCAAAGATCTTTATGAAACATTTTCCACTTCTCCCGGTTGAGGAGGAGGGTCGGCTCCACGATCCGAAGGTCAGGGAGAATTTCATCGAACGAATCTTTACCTTGAAGCGATGGCGGGAGCTTCTAACAAAAAAGGGGGACCGAGGCAATCTGGTGGAATTTCACACCCAACATAAAATGCTCATCCTCTCCCACAGTCCCAAACATTACCAGATCCTTGGGAAGTTGGTGGCCAAGGCGAAAGACTTTCCTATTAGGGAAATTTATCGGCAATACCAGATCATTCTCATGGAGGCCCTTCAACTGAAAACCACACCAAAGAAAAATGCCAATGTCCTCCTGCATATGATGGGCTATTTCAAAGAGCATCTTTCCTCCGATGAAAAACAGGAATTGCTTGAAGTGATCCACTCCTACCGACAGGAATATATTCCACTCATTGTTCCAATCACGCTCATCCAACATTATGTCCGAAAATATGATGAACCCTATCTGAAACAACAGGTCTATCTTAATCCCCATCCATTGGAACTCCAACTTCGAAACCACGTTTAGGGAAGTCACCCTCACAGGGGGTGTTCATCGTTCAATATCTTAACATATTTTGGCTGCTCCCTTCCTGGGATATAGTAAGGAATTTCAGATTTGATGCCATGGGGAGTTTAAATGGAGTGCGTTTCCACATCTATTTTAATAGGGCACAGTCGGAAGAGGAGATCAGTTCTTTCAGGAGAGGCGTTGAGAGGAAGAGTCTTTGATGCCGTTTTTAGAGATTCAAAAGAATTTTTTTAGGGGACCATTCTTTCTTGATGGAAACCGAACAACTATGTTAATAAATTTGGAGAATTCTTCTTTTAAGATCAATTTTAAGGAGAAGAAGGATGAATAAACCTATTATTCGAATCACCAATTTATGGAAAAGTTATGAGATGGATGGATCCGGAGTGCCTGCACTCCGAGGGACCAATCTCGAAATCCGAAAAGGAGAGAGGGTGGCTCTCTTAGGGAAGAGCGGGTCAGGGAAAAGCACCCTTTTTAATCTGATTGCCGGACTGGATCGCCCCACGAAGGGTCGGATCGAAGTGGAAGGTGAGGATTTAGAAACTCTTGGAGACAAAGGGCGAACTCTTTTACGACGGACAAAACTCGGATTCATTTTTCAATTTTTCAATCTCCTTCCAACCCTCACCGCTTTTGAAAATGTCTTCCTCTCTCTTGAACTCGCGAATAGACCGGAGCCTGAAATAGCCCTCGCTGCCCTCAAAGCAGTGGGTTTGGAGGGAAAGGAACGAAGGTTTCCCAATGAGCTTTCAGGAGGGGAACAGCAGCGTGTCGCTATTGCCAGAGCGATCGTAAAAAAGCCCTCCATCGTCTTGGCTGATGAACCCACAGGAAATTTGGATACCACCACAGGAAATCAAATCCTTGAACTGTTGACTCGAATGTGTGAGGACTCAGGAACGACCCTGATCATGGCAACCCATTCCCCTCTGACCTGCCGGTACGCTACCCGAATTCTAAGAATGGTTGATGGAGCGATCTCTGAGGAGACCACCTGTGAGGAGATGCCTCGTTGAAGATTGTCACGAAATCCTTTCTTCGTTATCTTCCAAGGCGGCTAAGCCTCAGTTTCCTTCAACTCGTAGGAGTGGCTTGTGGAGTTGCAGCCGTTGTCGGGATGACTCTCTCTGCTCAGTCTGCTTTAAAGAGTTTTAGCAATACGATAGAATTCCTCAAAGGAAAGAGCACCCACACTATCCAGCGACCTGTAGGCCCTCTGGAAGAAGAATTCCTTTCAAAATTAGCGCAGGATAAGGCCGTGCAGTGGCTTTCTCCAGTCATTGATCGGCGGCTTCGTCTTGAAAATGGTGAGTCCATCCATCTTTTGGGAATCGATCCTTTTTTAGACCGATCGATCCGGCCAGAGATTTATAGAGTTGAGGTCTTAGAAAAAGGAAAGGTAGATCCAGAAAACCTCCTCTCTTTCTTGACGGATGAAAGGGCTATTCTTATTGACCGGCATCTTCAGAGAGAGGTTGGGGCAGGTTTTCCTTCAATCCTAAAAACGGAGAAAGGCCCTCTTCCCATCAAAGGCACCTTTCCGAATCCCTCCGGGGAACCCCTGGCCCTGATGGATATTGGCCATGCTCAAAAACTCTATCACCTCCAGGGATATGTGGATCGCGTCGATTTAGTCCTTCATGAAGAATCTGATTTCATATCCCGATGGGGGAAGGGGTTCTTCATTCAATCTTCTCGTCAGAGAAGAGAGACCTTCTCTGGGATGCTTCAGGCCTTTAGGCTCAATCTCGAGGCCCTTTCCCTTTTAGCCCTCCTGGTAGGAGTCTTCTTGATCTATAATACGGCAATGTTCGCCGTCGTCAGCCGTCGCCGCGATACAGGAATTTTAAGAAGTCTTGGTGCCAATCGTCTGGAGATTATCGCAGCCTTTCTCTCGGAAATTTTAATCCTGGGCCTATTGGGAGGAGCCTTAGGAGGATTTTTAGGATTTTTTCTTACTCGTTTTCTCACAGGCCTGCTTGGAAGTAGCATTAGTAATCTCTACTTTTTTCTTCGCCCTGAACCGGTCGCCTGGTCCAATTGGATTCTGGCGATAGGAATGGCCCTGGGATGTGGTGCCAGTCTTTTAGGGGGAGCCCTTCCTTTAAGAGAACTCGTTCGAACCGATCCCGTGAAAGCGCTAAGCGGTCGTATTGCAACTCCTGAAACCACTCGAAAAGCCAAAAGAGCCGCCCTGGGAGGAATGATGGTTCTTTTCGTGAGTTTCATCCTCTTTCTTCTTCCGGATGCCCATGTCTATGTGGGTTTCGCAGGGGTTTTTGGTTTCATCTTCGGTGTGAGCTTGCTTATGGGAGTGATTCTCCTTGTGCTTCACCCTTTTATAAAAAGGATTTTTGGAACCGTAGGGGGTCTTTCTGGGAAGGTAGCCGCAGGTAATATCCGTCAGAATTTAGGTCGAACAGGAGTGGCGATTGCTGCCTTTATGGTGTCTCTCTCCATGTCCATTGGTCTTAGTGTAATGATTGGAAGTTTTAGGGAGTCCCTTATCTGGTGGATGGACACTCAGATTCGTGGTGACCTTTATATTGGAAAGATTGATGAAGCCGAGGTACCGGAAGATTTTTTTGAAGAGATCAAAAAGATCGATGGAATTGGCGGAGTTCATCCCTATCGAAATGTCCAAACCTTGTATCAGAATACCTCAATCAATGTAAGTGCGGTGGATGCCACAATCCTGCAAAAATATGCCCGATTTGGTTGGCTGAAAGGAGGGAACGAAAATTGGGAAGGAGTCAAACAAGGCGGAGTGGTTATCTCTGAAAGTTTTTCACGCCGTTTCGAAGTCAAACCAGGTGATACGGTGACCTTGGAAGGGATTCGGGGGCCAGAATCATTCAAGGTTGTTGCCATTTTTTATGATTATACCACAGAGCATGGTCTGGTGATGATGGATAGAACGACTTACATTAAAACCTTTGGAGACCGGGGGCTCAACAATATCGGTATCTTTATTGATCCAGATCAGCCTCGTCGGGCTCAAATTCTTGAGGAGGTAAGAAGAAAGGCAGAGGCAAGAGGTCTTCCCGTAAGAACCGGATCCCAGCTTCACCAAGCTATTCTCGATGTCTTTGACAACACCTTTGCCATCACCCGTTCGATGCGTGCCATTGCCATCGTGGTTGCCTTCTTCGGAATTGCAGGGGTTCTTCTGACTCTTTTTATCGAACGAAGCAGGGAGTTTGGTATCTACCGAGCTCTTGGGTTCTCCACGGGACAGGTGGCCCAAATGACCTTGATGGAAGGTCTTGAAATGGGGCTAATAAGTTTTCTCTTGAGTACGGGTGTGGGAACAGTTCTGGCTGTACTCCTTATAAAGGTAATCAATCTCAAGAGCTTCAATTGGACCATCTTCTATTTTCCTGCATGGCAACCTTATTTTTTAACTGGAGTTACCGCTCTCCTTGCCAGCCTGGGTGCAGCCGCTTATCCCATTTGGAGGGTTTTTAGGACTTATCCCCAAATTCAGATTCGAGAGGAGTAAATGGGCATCATCACCCTCACCACCCTTTAAAATTTTAATTCTATAAAAATAATCCGTTTGCCATGAAAGGTTACTTAAAAAAAATTCTTTTAAGCCAACTCTATTTTTGGATGTTGTTCTTATGCGGACCCTTTCCTTATCCTTTTATCACCTATGCACAGGATTGGAAGCAAGCGATTGGACCATGGAAATGGAGTTTTCCAAGAGATCATGGAGCACACCTAAATTTCCGAACCGAGTGGTGGTATTTTACGGGTAACCTCAGGGGTTCTTCGGGAGAGAGGGTTGGCTATCAACTTACGTTCTTTCGCCAGGGTGTCTTCCCGAAGGCAAAAGACCCGAGTTTTCCTTGGAGCGTTCGCGATCTCTATCTGGCTCATTTTACCTTGACAGATGTCTCACGGAATCAATTCTGGTTTTCTGAGCGAATTTCTCGGAAAGGACCAGGGTTGGCTGGAGCCTCAGAAAAGGATATGGAGGTATGGCTTCTCAATTGGAAAGCCAAGAGGGAGGGGAAGAGGATAAGCCTAAAAGCACGCCATGAAGGGATGGTCCTGGGCCTTGATCTTATCCCGAGAAAGCCCATCATCTTTCATGGAAAGGATGGATTAAGTCAAAAAGGAGCAATGAAAGGACAGGCCTCCTATTATTTCTCTTTTACGGATCTTGAAACAATAGGAACAATTATAACCCCTGGAATCCAGATCCCTCTTCAGGTCAAGGGAATCAGTTGGTTCGATCATGAATTTGGGTCTAATCAACTTACTCAAGATCAAGTAGGGTGGGATTGGTTCAGTCTCCACCTTTCGGACCAACAGGATCTAATGATTTATCTTCTCCGTCGAAAAGATGGTTCAGTGGAACCCTCCTCATCAGGAACGTTGGTTACACGCTTTGGAGAAGGGATTCACCTTAAACTTTCTGACATCGAGGTGAAAGTTCTTGACTACTGGAAGAGCCCAAAAAGTGGCGGGAGATATCCAAGCCAGTGGAAAATTAAAATCCCATCGTTCAAGATAGAAATAGAACTTTCTTCTCCTGTTCCTTCCCAGGAACTTCTTACCGCGGGTTCAACAGGGGTTATTTATTGGGAGGGGGTGGTAGAAGGAAGAGGAAGATCAGCGGGTCGTCCCATTACCTGTGAAGGCTATGTGGAACTTACTGGCTATGCAGGAAGTTTAGGAGGGATATTCTAATGGAAAAACTCTTGGACACTCAGTTTTTTTCCCTTGACAATCCGTTTATACTTTATTATAAATATATTGTAACTATTTAATAGTTAATTTATAACTATTTTCCTAATGAACCTTATGGGCCGTAAAAAGACACCCAAACTGGATCTCTTACCTCCAATCCCTATTCAGAATAAATCCAAGTTCGAGGTCTTTGGGGAAGAGATGATCGAAAAGGAGGTCAAGCTGAGTGGAAACAGTGGCCGGGTTTATCTCCCTCCAGAATGGGTGGGGAAACGCGTGAAGATCATTCGAATAGACTAAGAAACAGATGAAAAAAGAGATCAAAATCCGAAGGATTAGAATTGAGGATATTTCTGAAATCATCGCTATTCAAGAATCTATCTTACAGAAAAGAGTATCCAAAAAGTGGATTCAGAGGGTTAGAGATCATCTCAAAAAAAAAGGAGAAATAGGCTTTGTTGCTTTAAAGGATAGTCAAGTAATAGGGTTTATTATAGGAGAAATTAAGGGAGAAGGGTTTGGTCTGGAGAATAGTGGTTGGATCCAGGTTGTAGGCGTTCATCCAAGGCACATGGGAGCGGGAATCGGTAGGGCCTTGGCTGAAAAACTTTTTGATTTTTTTAAAAAGGAAGGGATTCGTGACATCCATACTTCTGTCCGTTGGGATGCAGGAGATATGCTTTCCTTCTTCAAGGCTATTGGGTTTGACCGTTCTCCTTTTATCAATCTTCGGAAACATTTGGATTGACCCCTTTGTGGGCTAACTTACTGAAATTTTAGAAAGATTTATTGCCAATCGTGAATTATGAAAAAAATTTTACTCTTCCTTTATTTTTTTCTTGAGATGAAGAGGAAAATTTTGTTATATAAAGGCAAGTGTAAATATTCACAAGTTTTATAGGGAGAAAAAAAATGAGGTATGCAGAGACAGGGTATAACTTAGAAGTCGACCTCTCCAGAGGAAGTATTGACCGGGTAGTCACTGATCAGCGGGTGACTGAACTCCATCTGGGGGGTCTTGGGACAAATGCTAAAATTTTATGGGACAGTGTTTCTCCAGACATAGATCCTTTTTCGGCAGATAACCTTCTGATCTTTAGTAGTGGTCTATTGGGAGGTACACCTGTGCCAGGTGCAAATCGAACCATTATTTCCTCCATCTCCCCTCAAACTCTGCTGATGGCATTTTCAATGGTGGGAGGATTTTGGGCACCCGAATTGAAATTTGCGGGTTATGATAAAGTAATCATCCGTGGGAAATCTCCTGATTGGGTCTACCTGTGGATAAACAATGACAAGGTGGAGATAAGGGACGCAAAGCACCTCCAGGGCAAAAGCACTTACGAGACTGCTGAGATGATTAAAGAGGAGTTAAATGAACCCAAAGCCCAGGTTATGTCTATTGGCCTTGCTGGAGAGAATCGGGTCTATTTTGCCTCCATTGAGACCCATCGAGGGAGTGCCAGCCGATTGGGTTTAGGTGCTATTATGGGGGATAAAAAACTGAAGGCGATAGCCGTCCGAGGAACGAAAGATCTCCTTATTGCCCGGCCCAATGAGTTGATTGAAAAATGTAACGAGGTACTTAAATATATAGAGCATCGATTAAATAACCCCCTTCCAGGAGTTCCTCCCATTTTAGCGAGAATTGGTTCCCCTCAGGAGATGGCCCTCCATGATGAGGAGTGGCATACAATTAGTTTTGCTTGGGGACATGCCCGCCACCGAAGAAAAGGATTTTGGAACAAAGAGGTTGAAAAGATGTGGGCAGAGGCCCTTGAAAATGCACGAAAACGTTTAATTAGTTGCTATAACTGCCCAGTAAGATGTGCAGGTATTATTCACCTTCCAGGCCATCCACCCTATATCATGAAATGCTTCTCGAAACTTACTTATACGATGGCAGCAATGGTGGATGATCTTGAATTTGGTCTAAAGATCGCTGCAAGAGCCCAGCATTATGGGGTAGATGGATTCACGACTCCACAGGTTTTAGCTTTTGCCCTGGAGCTTTATGAAGCTGGGATTTTAACAGACGATGATCTGAAAGGGATGCCTGAGGATATTGAAGGAAGGTTCAACTGGCTTCTCGATCGAATTGTAAGAAGG
>CAZFDM010000179.1:0-2934 GCA_964517975.1 uncultured Syntrophaceae bacterium | reverse complement strand
CTTCTTTGTGCTATCATTTTTCATGGCTATACTCCTTTCCTTGGTTTGGATTTTACCAACTTGCTAATTTACCAAACAAGGAAGAGTATAGCCAACCCCTATCTGCTATCCCTCCCCTCTAAAATATAGCAAGCTCTCCCCGAGGGGAGAGGATTAAGGTAATGGGGGATTTTCATGGTTCGTGGGGGACCAAACGGTCGTGGGAAGTTATAAAGAAAATAACCAGGTATAAAAAACTATGCTATTAATAGGTCTATCTTTATTAACATTTAAAATGAGAGGACCTCCTTAAAATTGGATTGATTTGTCTCCATCTTCACCTATATAATCAAATAATCAAAGGGGGAAAAGATATGAATAGAATACGGAGAGATGTATTAAAAATGTTTGCAGTTGCTACAGGGGGAGCTGTTCTCAGTCCATTATTTTCAAAAAACATCTATGCAGTAAAAGAGCAAGAGAAAATCCCTGAGGCTCCATGGCCTTACAAGAAATTGGACCCCATCGCTGTTGCTGAACGGGCTTACCCGGGTTACTACAAAGGGGGCTGTGCTTACGGTGCCTTTGAGGGAATTATTGGGGAACTGAAGAAAGTAGTAGGTTACCCTTTTATTTTAATTCCAACCGAAATGTTTATTTTCGGAGAGGGAGGTGTGGCCGGGACATCAACTCTCTGTGGCGCACTAAATGGTGCTGCAGCAGCTATGTTTCTTGTCACCGGGGCTTTTGAAGAGAAGAAAAGAGCAGAGGCCTTTGAAATGATTCGTGAGCTCTTCAATTGGTACGAACAAGAAGCTCTTCCAAATTATAGGCCAAAAAATCCAAAATTCGATATTAAGCCATCCGTTTCCAAATCACCTCTCTGTCATGTTTCAGTATCGAGATGGTGTAAACTCACAGGGTTCAAATCATTTTCAAAAGAGAGATCTGAAAGATGCGGATGGCTAACCGCCTCTACAGCAAAATACGCAGTAGAGTTGCTTAATAAAAAATCTGATTTGGCATTTAAGGCTGTTCACCCACTCTCATCTGAGGTTCAGTCGTGCCGAAAATGCCATGATAAGGGGGGAGAGATTGAGAATAGCCGAACAACAATGGATTGCAGTGGATGTCACTTCACAGGAAAAATGAAACATCCATAAAGAACTTACTAATGGAGGGGATGAGATAATAAAATCCCCTCCTATTTTTAATAAATACATATTGTGCCTGTGGTCTTGTCGATCTAAAGGTCTAAATAAAAATATTTGAAATTCCCCCCACCCTTGACGAGGCTTGCTTTTGGCGGCTCGCTCTTCCCATCTCCCCAGTGCCTACCCGCTGGTAGGCAGGGGAATAGGGAGGAGGTGAGGGGCCCTTAAAAAAATATATAAATATAACATTTGTAGGGTAAGGGTTTATCCCTTACCGAAAAACGGTAAGCCAGAAAGGCATACCCTACGAAAAAACCGATATACGGTAAGCCACAAGGGCTTACCCTACAAGAAAAAAATTACTCAATTCTGTAGGGTAAGGGTTTGTCCTTAACCTAAATAAAAGGTTATCTTTAATTTTTGGAGAGATTTTGTTAGAAAAACTTAACTTTCCGGGTTAAAATTTAATAAGTAAATCAAGGGGTAAAGAAAAACTTAATGGAAACCCATGATCACAGGACTAAGCGTATTGGATGGGCGATTCTGGTCAATATTGGTATCACTGTGGCTGAAGCAATTGGTGGCATGCTCTCAGGGAGTCTTGCCCTTCTTTCAGATGCAGGGCACAACCTTTCAGATGTAATTTCTTTAGGGTTGAGTTTTTTGGGTGAAAAGATTTCTGAAAAGAAACCCACTCCAAGACATACGTTTGGCTTTAAGAGGACAGAAATCTTTACTGCCCTGATCAATTCTCTATCATTGATTGGGATCGCCTTTTTTATAATAGTTGAGGCATTAAAGAGGATCTCCTCAACTCCTCAATTGTCTTTAGGGATAATGTTAGGGGTAGCGGTTATTGGGTTATTTGGAAATCTCTTCTCAATGTTTATCCTTGGAAAGAAAGAAAGCAACCTAAATGTTAAGGCAGCCTACCTTCATCTTTTTTATGATGCCATTTCTTCCGTTGCAGTGATTACATCAGGCATTATCATTTATTTATCGGGCTGGGTGATCGTTGATCTGATCGTTAGCCTTCTGATTGCTGGGATGGTGCTTTGGAGTGGTCTTGGAATAATAAAAAGAACCATCCATATTTTTATGCAGGGAGTACCAGAGCATATCGAATTTAATAAGATTCTAAAGGATATTTTAGGCGTCTCCGGGGTAAAGAGTGTTCATGGCCTTCACATATGGTCAATCAATTCGAACGAGGTCTTCCTTTCCTGTCATGTCTGTACGGCAAAAAATAGTAGCCAAGGAGACACGGATGGGATTATTCAGGAAATCAACGAAATGCTCCATCAGAAGCATCATATCCAACACACAGCTATCCAAATAGAAAATAGAAACCTCTGTGAAATGGATGAACTCTGCAATAAATGAATGGACCTGAATTTATAAAAGAACAAACCCCATTGATACCGAATTAATTTAGATGGACAAAAAGGGTTAAGGTAAAAGTTGATAAAAATGGCCTAATCAATTTTAGTGTTTAAGGAGAAAGATCAAGAAAATGACAACCCATCAATGGATAGCCTTAGGAATTTTTGTTCTCTCCTATGGCCTGATCATTTCGGAGAAGGTGAGCCGGACGATTGCTTCGATCTTTGGGGCGGTTCTTGCTTTCATTTTTATTTTAACACCTCAAGACCTCCTTCACTATGAAAACTGGGAGACGATCCTCTTCATCTTTGGCATGATGACAGTCATCGAGACGATGAGTGAATCGGGCTTCTTTCGGTGGTTGGGCCTCCATAGTGCCAAATGGGTCAAACTCGATCCTCTCAAACTCTTCTTTCTT
>CAZFDM010000178.1:0-4472 GCA_964517975.1 uncultured Syntrophaceae bacterium | reverse complement strand
ATGTTTAAATCTGAGAATTTATCTCTAACACTTGAGAACAAATGGTGTCATGCTGAACTTGGTTCAGCATCTTGTTTTGTCCAAAAGGTGAGATCCTGAAACGAGTTCAGGATGACAAGTCTGTTAAATTTCAAATATTTTTGGTTAGAGTTTAGTGTTTGGAATTTAATATTTTGGAATTCGTTACGCTATGCCCTCAATCATCTATGGAATTCACCCTATCGAGGAAGCACTAAAATCAAACCTCCCCATCCAAAAAATCTATCTCGGTACAAAAACACCTTCCTACCCATTACAAGCAATCCTCCACATGGCACATAAAAAGAATATCCCCGTGGTATTCACCCAGAGGGAATCCCTCGAGAGGATGAGCGGAGGAGGTGTTCATCAGAACATTGTTGCTGTGCTCAAGGAGTTCTCCTATGTGGGGATGGATGAGATTATTTCACACTGGAGGAAGAGTGGATCGAAGGCTTTGCTTCTGATTTTAGATGGCATTCAGGATCCTCAAAATTTTGGATCCATCATTCGAACTTCTTTGGGATGCGGTGTGGAGGGCATCTTGATCCCAAAGGATCGAGCGGTGGGGGTTACCCCAATAGTGGTCAAAGCCTCTGCCGGAGCGGTTGCCCATATGCCCATTGGGCGAGTCATCAATATTGCCACTACGATTGACCATTTAAAAAAAGAAGGCATTTGGGTCTATGGGGCTTCTGGAGAAGCAAAGGATCTTATCTATGATCTTGATCTCAATATTGATCTTGCCATTGTCATGGGTGGGGAAGGGAAAGGCATCCGGCCCCTGGTCAAAAAAAGATGTGACCGACTCTTTTCTATTCCTATGAAAGGCCCTATCTCTTCATTCAATGTCTCTGTTGCAGCCGGGATGATTCTTTATGAGGTGATGCGACAGAGGACAATTGGCAGGAAAAAGAGTTAATCTTAAGGTTGAGGTTAAGGAGATTTCTATGATTCTGATTCAGAGACCTGGACAAGAATCCATTGAGATTGACTATATCCTGATCGATTTTGAAGGGACGCTTGCTTTAGATGGGCGAGTCCATCCCAAGGCAAAGGATAAGATCAATCTCCTTTCTAAACGAACGAAGATTTATATTTTCGCAAAAGGAGAAAAAGAGAAGATTGAAGAGACTCTGAGAAGAGTCAAGGCAGAACTCTTTTTTCTAAAGGAGGAAGATTCCTCCTCTAAGAAATTAGATTTATTGTTAAACTTAGGGGCTCCACGAGCAGTGGTGATTGGAAATGGATTGGATGATGTCCCTCTCATGGAAGAAGCGGGTCTAAGCATGGTGATTATTGGAAAAGAAGGGACATCAGGAAAATTAATCCAAACCGCAGATCTTGTCTTTACCAATATTGTTGATGCGCTTGACTTTTTGCTTAAACCCCTCCGACAAAAAGCCACCCTATGCCGGTAACTTTACTTCTCTCTAATATCCGAAGCACCCTCAGACTCTCCTCTAACTGGCTGAACCCTAACCACAGGATTGATCATTTGGTGGGTGACCCCAAACAAGTTTAGGACCTTAATTTTCCACCCCCCACTTAAACCTTGCGAATCTGATTTAGATTGGGTTTGGATGGGGAGGAGCAAAGGTCGAGATTTCAATAGAAAGGTTATAAAAATCCTTTGGGTTTTTTGGGTTGGGATTTTTCTTCATCGAAAGACTTCTCCCTTCCCTTCTTCTCTTCATCCAACTTGAAACCAGACTCTTCGAGGATATACTTGTCATCTCCGGGATCGGGTTTGAACTCCAACTGTAACCTCTTTGCCTCCTGGACATAGGAACCTTCTTTCAAACGAATCTCTCCGTCCGGAATTACCACTATGGCTGATTCCCCTTTCACAGGGCACCTCTGCTCACAAAACCCACAACCATTACACTTTGAGGCGATGACAAATGGACGCCGATATCCTTCGACCGGTCTAAAAACAATGGCATTATAAGGACAGATTTCATCACAAATAAGGCAGAGCTTGTTTTGCGCCCATACCAGACACATTTCTTTACGAAGTATGGCTGTGCCCACTTTTGCATGGGTCTTTTCCTCCAGGGGTAATGATCGAATTGCTTGGGTAGGACAGACTCTCCCGCAGACATTACAGTTCTGATCACATGGAGCCAAACGAAGGTCCATCTTTGGCGTCCATAAACCTGAGAAACCAGATTCCCAGAAACAGGGCTGAAGCGTATTGGTCAGACAAGATTTCATACATTCACCGCAACGAATACAGGTACGTAAAAACTCCTTTTCAGGAATGGCACCGGGTGGTCGAATGAGTTGGTGTTTACTCTGCCTAAGAGTAAAAGGGGTGTGTGTAGCCAAAAACCCAATTCCCAATCCCCCAACTAGGGAATAAAGGAATCCCCTTCTTGAAAAATCTATCTTTGAATATTCCCCTCCCCATGAAAAAGAGGCTGGAAAACAGATAGCATTCTGTGGACAGACTTTCGCACAGGTTCGGCATTGAATACACTCTCGAAAATTAGTCTTGTTGGGGTCTTCTGCGATAGCACCCATTGGACAGGTCTTTTGACATTTTAGACAGTTATTGCAATTCTCATTAACCCTCCGCTTAAAGAGGCCAAGGGGTGAAATCAAACTCAGCAGTGCTCCCAACGGGCATAGATATCGGCACCAAAATCTTTGGCTAAAGTAATTGAGAAGGATTATTCCCCCAAAGATTAGAAAGGTAATGGTCGTCATATAAAAGACTGACTGGAAGAAGTGAAGGTGAGTTAATCTCACCCATCCAATGGCTTGAAAGAGTGGACGAAGCAGATCCAAGGAAAGATTGATGAGAGTCGTTGCAAGTGGGTAGATAAAGTAAGTATAAAAGCGAGTCAGAAGAGCCAATGGATCCATCAGAAAAGCCAAAGACAGACCGGTCAGTGCAGCGGTTAAAAAAATGATGAGAAGAAAAAATTTCACCTTCCGGAAACTGATCTCCGCCTTAAGGCCTAAGCGTTTTTTCTTTCGAAAAAAGAGGAAGTCTAAAAAATCAATTGAGGCGCCCATCGGACAAACATAAGCACAGAAAAACCTGCCAATGAGCAGGGTGGTCCCAATGGTGACTAAGGCCCATAGGGTCCTGCTAACGATTTCCCTTGCTGCAAAATTTGCATTTAGTCCCAAAAGAGGATCAAGACGTAAGTAAATATCTGCAGGAAGCCAATCGGGAAGTCTATAGGTAGCAAGAATAAATAGGATAGAAAAAAGGAGAAGGGAAAAGGCTTGAACAAGAGTCCTCATACCTTCTCCTTGAAGATCGTTAGTTTTTCAATATCGATTTGACCCAGGCCCCGCTGATGGGCAACGAGCAGATGTTCTACCTGTCTGCCTTTAAAGTTCTGTCCATACCAAGGAATAATACTTACCCCATAGGAATCCACAGCAACTGGATCGATGCCTGCAATGATAAGATTGGGCTTCTTAACCTCTCCTGGCCCACCTGGTCCTCCCGATGTCAGGGCCCTTGTCGCATCCAAAATAGTCAGTTGGGGTTTGATGATGGTTCCTAAATCGGCTATGGCTTGATTGATGTTATATTGAGAATGGAAACTCTCACGGTCCCAAATAAGACCCATCAGGCCTTTCATCCCCATGCTGATTCCCGTAGCAGAGTGAGATTTAGCCACAGGAAGATTGATCAGCACAGGAGCCTCTAAGACTTCTTTTATGACTTCAACACGCTCTAAAACTTTTCCCTGAGGAATCTTGATCTCGCGATAAAATTTTCTCTCCTGGATAGCCAGAACATGAACACCCGAAATATTCTTACAGGCTTCTTGAATACCTGTCCTTTCAAGGCAAAGTTCTGCCCGATGCAGGGTGTGGTCTAATACTAATATTTGCTGGGCCCCTGCGTCCGCGCAAGCTTGAGCCACGGTAGCAACGACCAATGGGTGAGTGGTTGCGCTAAATTCAGGAGTCCTGGCAAATGACATGTTTGGTTTTAAAACCACCCTCTGCCCCTTCTTAACAAATCGAGAGATCCCCCCCATCGCTTCCAGTGCTCTTTTTGTAGCCCTAACAGGATCACCTGAAATGACAATGAGATCGTACGGCTCTCTGCCAAATGATAAAGAAGATTTTCCGAACATTCCTACAGTTATCCCTGCGAGGGTACTTTTTAGAAACCTGCGGCGTGTAATTTTCTGTTTACCCATAGATTATTTCTCCCACAATCCCCTTCATTTTATCTACTCCATTCACTCCCACTTACAATTTTAATCCAAATCATAAAAGGTCAATTAAGATATATCAATAGAAAAGGATACCATCACCTGTCCAGAGTGAGATTTGAGATCTCTGAAAAAGTGAAAAAACCTTCCTGCCTGTATCGGGTGGGCGGTTATCAATGAATGATTGTAGGGTAAGGGTTTATCCCTTACCTGAATAAAAATATTGAGTAGGGTAAGGGCTTGTCCCTTACCTCAATAATTTGT
>CAZFDM010000177.1:0-5439 GCA_964517975.1 uncultured Syntrophaceae bacterium | reverse complement strand
GCCTCCCTCTCTAAGTCTAAAAGATACTGCTCAGTCACCTCAGTCCCATCGGGTAAATCTCCCCCTGAAAAGATGTAAGCCAACTTCCTTCCAACATGTTCATCATATTCGCTGATGTAACCACCTTCTCTCATATAGAAGAGGCCCATCTTAAGAAGGGCGTATCCTTTCTCTCCCATGACCTTAATACTCTTTTTAGGCCTTGGAGGTCGATAACCATCTCGAATCATATCCAAAACAGTCCTTTTTGCATCGTAAAGAAGATAGTCGCGATTAATAGTGATTTTGTCTGTATATCTCATGTAACCCATCTGCTGAGCCTCTTTCGCACTGGTAGCCACCTTTGCCATGGCCACGGTTTCAAAGGCCTTTCGAACAAATGGGAGTAGGTCAGCGTCAATCCCAGCGGGAATTCCTTCTGTACATCGAAGCAGCATCTCTTTAGTTCCTCCTCCTGCTGGAATCAGCCCCACCCCAACTTCCACGAGCCCCATATAGGTCTCAGCAGCTGCCTGCACCTTGGCCGAGGCCAGACAGATCTCACATCCACCAGCCAGGGTGAGGCCAAAGGGAGCAGCCACCACTGGCTTCTCAAAATATTTGATGGCCATTAACGTATCCTGAAAAGCCTTTACAGAGAATTCAAGGTCATCCCAGTTCTCATCCTGGATTTCAAAGAGGATAAGCATCAGATTTGCCCCTGCAGAAAAGTTTTCCGCCTGATTTCCAATGACCAGTCCATCAAATCTCTCTTCAACCACCTTTAAAGAATCTCTCATCATCTGGATGGTATCTGCGCCAATGGTATTCATCTTGGAATGGAATTCGAGGCAGGCCACTCCATCTCCAAGGTCGACCAGACTGGCTCCAGGATTGGAAAGAATGGTCTTACCTCTCTCCTTTAGACTGGGTAAAAGGATGATCTCTGGTTTTTCCTCAATCTCTTGGTATTGGCCTGCTCCAAGGTCGAAGTAAAAGGTTCGGCCTTCCTTCTTCTCATAAAAGTGGGAATAGCCTTTGTTCAGAAGTTTCTCCACCAGCGGTGGGATTGCCTCTCCCTCTTTCTCCATCCTTTTAAGAGAGGGTTTTAGACCGATGGCATCCCAGATTTCAAAAGGACCGAGTTCCCAATTATATCCCCACCTCATGGCTCGATCGATATTCACAATATCATCCGAGATCTCAGGAATCTTCTCCGCTGAGTAGAGAAGGGTCTTCTTCAAGATCTTCCAGGCAAATGTTCCACCCCGATCTGAACTCGCCACCAGAGCCTTGATCCTTTCCCTGACATCCTCGATATTCTTGCCCATCTCCACAGAGGGAAGGCTTACTTTTTTCTGAGGTCGGTATTCAAGTTTTTCATAATCTAAAACCAGAGTCTCTTCTTTTCCATCCTGTTTGACCCTCTTATAAAAACCTTGCTTGGTCTTCTGGCCCAACCACTGGTTTTTGATCATCTGTTGGAAGAAGGGAGAAAACTCAAAATACTCTCTTTCCTTTCCTTCGGGTAGGCTCTCATAGAGATTTTTTGAGACATGGGCCATGACATCCAGACCCACGAGGTCAGCAAGTTTAAAGGTAGCAAGTTTGGGCCTGCCCATCGCAGGGCCAGTAATCTGATCCACCTCCTCAATCAAATATCCCTCCTCTATGGTCGTCCGCATGGTGATGGCAGTGGCAAAGGCACCGATTCGATTGGCAATAAAGTTAGGAGTATCTTTCGCAAAGACGATACCTTTTCCTAAAATCTTCTCCCCAATCTGGGCTATTCTTTCCATCACCGCCTTAGAGGTAGATTTTGCAGGGATGATCTCAAGGAGTTTCATATATCGGGGCGGATTGAAGAAATGAGTCCCCAAAAATCTCTCCTCAAAATCCTGTGGAAGGCCTTCTACCATTTTTTGAATAGAGATGCCAGAGGTATTGGAACTGACCACGGCCTCTTCTTTCAGAAAGGGAAGGAGTTTTCTGAAAAGCTCTCTCTTCGTATGGAGGTCTTCAATAATGGCTTCGATGATCCAGTCTGCTTGGGAAATCAAGGAGAGGTGATCCTCAAAGTTTCCTATGGAGATAAGTTCCGCATCATCCTTCAAATAGAGTGAGGCGGGTCTTGACTCCTGAACCCTCTTTTTTCCCAAGATCGCAAACCGATTTCTTACCTCTGGGCTTTGAAAGGTTAATCCCTTCTTCTTTTCCTCCTCGGTCATCTCAGGTGGCACAATATCAAGAAGCAAAGAGGGGATTCCCACATTGGCCAAATGAGCCGCAATGGCGCTTCCCATTACGCCTGCCCCTAAAACCGCTGTCTTTTTAATTTTCTTCATCCTTCCGCTCCTTTTGTCTTATAAACGCATTAATTAAATTCTGTTTGGAGATTTGACCCTGGGTAATCCATTTGAATTGATCTCCCCTTCCTAAAATTCTTCTCCGAACCTCTTGAGGAGATAATCCCTGTTTTAATCCCTCTTCAATCCTATGTTGGAGGGCCTCTAAATTGGAAATCTTTCGCTGGAGAGATTCCTCAGGGTGATCGATCAATCCACTGAATGAACAAAACATCTTTTTGGGTCTTAGGCCTGCCACCTTTTTTAACGAATCGATCACCGAATGGATATCCTCATCTTCCCTCAAATATTTCAATCTCTCTTTGATGAACAGGTCTCCTGAGAAGAGCCATCCCTCATTGGGCTCATACAGGCAGATATGATCATCCGAATGTCCAGGGGTAGGGATGACTAAAAAGCGAAACCGGGAGGTTCGAATCTCTGAATCCACCTCGCCTGTCTCCGAAGGTGGTGGAGTTCCCCAAATAAAACGACGATAAATTTTAACCCACTGATCGGGAACTCTTAGATAGGATGAAGTTTTTGGGTGGGCCAAAGGTAAAAGACCATATCTCCTGCGCAGCCAGAAGTTATTACCGGTGTGGTCCTCATGGTGATGGGTATTGACAATCGTGTGAAGAGAGGGAAGCCTTTCACAGAGTTTCAAAAATCCGAACCTGCAATTCGTAAACCCAGTGTCAATCAGAAGCCCATTGACGAAAAAGGCATAAACCCTAAAAAGGGGCAGGCCCATAAACCGACTTGTCATCCGAATCAAACTGACTGGTCCTTCCTGTTTTAATTTGATAGAAAACCGATTCATTTCCTATTCCCATCATTGAAAAGGCAATGACGATCTCACTCATTTTTGAAGAGTAACCCCATGGATGATAAAACGAATAAACTGGTTGACCTCATTTAATCCGATCGGATGATCAGGGCTGTTTCTGCCATAGGTAAAGCCCTTGAAGAGTAAGAAGAGGCAATGCCCAACGACTTTTTCATCCATTCTCCGAAAAACCCCTTTCCGGATACCCTCCCTAAGAATGTTGACAAAGATCTCCTCAATTCCTGTTTCGATGATATGGGGTTTATCTTTTAGAAAAGGGGCAAAGAATCCTTTCTCGTCATGGAGCACACTAACAATAAAGGGATTCTGCTCAAGATATTTTAAGGCTAACCGTATATAGGTTTGAAGCTTCTCCGTAGGATCGTCAATCTTATTAATCTGATAGAGAATGGACTTCCGGACGGATAAAGCCTCATACATAAAAAGTTCTTCAAGGATTTTTTCTTTGCTCTCAAACTCCTGATAGAGGGTTCGTTTGGAGATATTGGCGTCTTTGGCGATCTCGTCAACCGTGGTCTTGTTAAAGCCAAACCTCTCAAACCTCTTTTTGGCAAGGTTAAGAATTTGGTCCCTTTTCTCTTTCTCCATCACTTTGAGTGAACTATTAAGAAACTATTTTAGTTTTAGAGTTTTTTAGCACACCCTCCACTTCTTGTCAAGACCTTTTCAGACCATTTCCGAGACCTCTGAAAAGTTTATCACCATATAATCACTCAGGTGAGTGGGTGAAAGAGCCCTCCTGTCTCAGGCAAGAGGCCGGATGTCGATAATAAATAGGTGTAGGATAAGGGCTTGTCCCTTAACTAAACTAATCCGTAGAGTAAGGGTTTATCCCTTACCAAGAAGCGGTAAGCCATAAGGGCTACCCTACAAGAAACCAACCCATAATGTGGGTTACCCTACAAATTTTCTTAAACCACCGATGATGAGCAAATAAAATTATTTTTGCCCACATTTGAAGGGATTGAAACTCTGCCTCACCAGTTTTAATGATCTTTTTTTGAGCTTTCTTTCTATAACAAAATTCAAAAAGTTATTGACTTCAAGTTCTTATTATGTTAAACAGATTTCGTTTTATCCTCTGTGAAATTCTAATCATTCATCAGTTTAAATGGGCCGTGAATATCTTTTAGTCTACTCAAAAGGAAGCTTAACCTGATTAGATTGGTCTTGGAGGAATTATGAGAAGGGAGTATAAGAAAAAGACCCTATTTTTATTCATCCTTTCATTAAGCCTTCTATTAGTGGGCGCATCCCTTTTGGCCGTTGAAAAACCATCTTCAAAAAAAGGGAACCCTAAACCCGAAATGATCAAACCCCCTGACAAAACCGTAAAAGGAGAGAAGTTTGTCATCCGGGGGAGAGAGTACTGCTATGAATGCATTGATAACTCTGAATGCCTCGGGTGCCACTCGAAGATTAGTGAAAGAAAGTTTGCTCAATCCGTCCATGGAGCCAATTCTTGTAATAGTTGTCACTGGGATATTACAGATGTCAAGGAACATTTGAAAGCCAAAGGGGCAAAGATTCATACCGAACCTGTCACCTGTCACCGATGCCATAAAAAAGAAGGGGCAGAGCATTATGCAAGTGCCCATTTCATCAACGACGTTCAATGCAAGGACTGTCATACAGGGATTCATGAAATAACCCCTTGGAAAGGCGATAAGACCCGAGTTGTTCAGAAATGCACTACTTGTCATGAGGATGATGGCTATGCAGAGAGCGTCCATGGAAAAGCCGTTTTTGCAGGGAACCCTGATTCTGCTGCCTGCCACGACTGTCATGGTCTCCATAAGGTCCCGATCCTTAAGGGTGACGATCCCAAAGCGGCCCAATTCCGGAAGGAGTTTCATACTGAGGTCTGTCAAAAGTGCCATGGTGATAAAGAGATGATGGAGCGAAATAAAGTTTTCCTCATCGCCACCCAGACCTATTATGAAAGTTACCATGGTAAGGTCGAACATTTGGGTTATCCAAAGTTAGTTGCAGGGTGTGCGGATTGTCATGGTTTCCATTCCATTCTTCCAAAAGATAACCCCAAATCCACCATTTCAGATGCCCGTCTGGTTGAAACCTGCGGGAAATGCCATCCCCGTGCCAATACCAATTTTGTGATGTGGATTGCTCATGCGACCCATAGTGATCCCGAACGGGAGCCTGTGCTCTATGCTGTATTTATCATCATGACTGGCCTTTTGGTTTCAGTGTTTGGTGTATTTTGGATCCATACTTTTCTTTGGTGGCGAAAGGATTTCTGGGAAA
>CAZFDM010000176.1:0-11995 GCA_964517975.1 uncultured Syntrophaceae bacterium | reverse complement strand
ATAGGAACAGTGACCATTACAGCCATCCTGAATCTTGAGGAAGGCCCGGGTGTGATAATGGAAGGAGTGAAGAGTGGTAAACGGAAATGCGGTTTCTTTCTGAATATCAGAAACCAGTATCCGAGGAAGTTCTCCCTTTTCCATCGATGGAAGGAGATCGGGAATGAGGGCCTTCTCCTTATTCCCAAGGATATAGCGAACCCCTTCTATCCCAATCATTGCCTCAGGTTCAATCTGTGAGTAACATCCTGTCACCACAACAAGGGATTTAGGGTTTAACCTTAAGGCCTTTCGAACCAATTGTCTCGATTGAAAATCAGCCCGATGAGTCACTGTACAGGTGTTGATGATGGTGATATCGGCTTTCTCCCCAAAAGCAATAACCTCATATCCCCTTTCCTCTAAGGAGGTATGGAGTGCCTCGGATTCAAACTGATTAACCTTACAACCCACTGTGGTAATAGCAACTTTGGCCATAGTCATGAAAGTCGGGTCAACCTGAGATTTCCCCAGACACCCATCCTTCTCCCAATAATGATAACCATTCCTAATACTCCTTCAATCTCCTTTCCCCTTTCCAGACCCTGTTCGATATCTTTCTCCTGCTTAACGATATTCCCAATGGAGGTGGCGACAGCGTCAGCCAATGCTCCGGATTTAGAAAGGACGCAGACGGCATCTGCTCTTCCAAAACTGAGGGAAGGCCCAATAGTCCCAGAAGAGGTACAGATACCAAGAGGGGTTTCTTCAGGAGAGATGATAATTCCTACTTTTAGGCTTAAGGGAGAACTTCCTGCGTAGATTCCAACCGTCCTCTCTTTTTGGGTCGTTAGGTGAATATCACCTCCGTTTTCAACGATTATCTCCTTGGAAAATTTGAGGAGGTCCTTCGAAACCGATTCTGCGATGGCTCCTGCGACAGCAGCCATCGGACCCACGTTGGCCAGTTGAGAAGTCCGGATCATTTCTTGGATGATCGGGGGAGCATAGGGATCTTGTGGAATTGGAACGAGACTGGTTGAAAATTGAGGGTTTAAGGAAATATAATTTTCAATCTGTTCCCTATAATTTAAAACCGAATCCCTTGCCTCTCTGAAAAGATCCCTTTCTGCCCTGATGAGCAGATCTGTTTCCTTAATGATCACTTCAAATTTGAGCAGGTCATCCCCTTTAACCAGATTCCGATAAGTTCGTTTTTCGTACATCACTTGAAAAAGCCATGGAATCCTTTCATGATTATTTGAATTATACCTAAATTGAGCGATTCTAACAATATCCTGTTCTCCTTCATAACCCTGAATCGCTCAATTCAGGTTATAGTATTTGGAAATAGAGGTGTCAATTTCCATAATGGGAGATATTAGAATGGAAGAACGTCCCGTCATCTTTACGATTGGCCATTCGACAAGGTCTTTGGAAACCTTCCTTCAAATTCTCAAGGCTTATAGGGTGAAGGTTCTGGTCGATGTAAGAAAGATCCCACATTCCAAACATAACCCCCAGTTCAATCAAGAGACATTTTCTGAGAAACTGAATGAGGCAGGTTATAAGTACCTCCATATACCCGAATTGGGCGGGTTCCGTCGACCTAAACCTGATTCACGGAACCTAGGCTGGAGAAGTGCTGGCTTCCGTGGCTTTGCGGATTATATGGAGAGTAGAGAGTTTGAGGAGAGTTTAGAAAAATTGGTTAAGATCGCAACCCAAGGAGGAGTTTCGATTATGTGCGCTGAGGCCTTTCCCTGGCGTTGCCACCGTCGCCTTCTCTCAGATGCGCTAATGATAAGGGGTTTCCAAGTTGAGCATATTCTTAGTCTTACCAAAAGCCACCCCCACAGGCTTCATCCATCGGCAAAGGTGGAGGGAGGGATTCTGACCTACCCTAAAGGAGAAGGAGAGATTTGAGACCGAATCTTATCTAACCTTTCCCTAAGTAAAGGGCTTCGATCTCTGGAGCATGAAGAAGGGTGGGGGCCATCCCTTCTTTAACAATGCGACCGTTTCGGAGAAGGTATCCTCGATGGGATAGGGAGAGGGTAAGATAAATCTCCTGTTCAACGATCAGGAGGGTCAACCCACTTTGATTCATCTCCCTGAACTTCGAAAAAATTTCATCAATAAATCTCGGAGCAAGCCCTGAGGAAGGTTCATCAAGCATGAGAAGGCTCGGCCGTCCCATCATCGCCCTTCCAATAGCCAACATCTGTTGTTCCCCTCCACTGAGTGTCCCTGCCCTTTGGCGTTCTCTCTCCTTTAATGCTGGAAAGAGTTGATAGATTATTTCTAACTCGTTTGGGTTTCCATCTATTGCATCTCTTTTAGGATAAGAGCCTATTAAGAGGTTGTCCTTGACCGAAAGGGTGGGGAAGATATGCCGGCCTTGGGGAACATGGCCCAATCCCCTTTTAACAATTTTATGAGGGGAGAGGTTGGTGATGTCTTTTCCTTGAAAAAGGATTCGGCCCTCGCTCGTCTTTAAAATTCCAGAAAGGGTGAGAAGCAAGGTCGTTTTTCCGGCACGGTTGGGACCAATGAGGGATACGATCTCCCCAGCCTCTACCCTCAACGAGACCTCCTGAAGAGCCACTAAGGGTCCATAATGGACTTTCAATTTTCTGATGCTAAGCACGGGATTCCTTCCCTCTGAGATAGGCCTCCATCACCTTTGAGTCTTCCCGAATAGATTCAGGAGGTCCTTCGGCGATAAGTTCTCCATTATGGAGGACAGCCACCTCATCCGCTATCTCCATCACCATACCCATATGGTGCTCGATCAGAAAGATGGTGATGCCTTCCTGTTTAAGTCTTAAGATTTTTTCTGAAAGTTGGTTAACCTCAGCAAAGGTAAGTCCTGCACCAGGTTCATCAAGCAGAAGAAGTTCTGGTTCCATAGCCAGGGCACGCCCAAGTTCTAACAATCTCTGCTCGCCATAGGAGAGCTGAGAGGCATTCCATTCCCAACGACCCAACAATCCGAGGAATTCCAAAACCTCTTTTCCCCTTTTTAAAGCCTTTCTCTCTGCCTTCCTTATCCATGGAAGCCAGAGCCCGCAGGTTATGAATCCTCCTTTCAACCTGAGATGCATCCCTGCCATGATATTATCGACGACGTACATATTTCCAAAGGTCTGAATGGTTTGAAAGGTCCTTCCTAACCCGAGGGCAGAGATTTCATGGGATGGGAGATAGGTAATGTCCACCCCCTTAAAGAAGATTCTCCCAGAGGAAGGTCTCTCCACACCGCTAATCAAATGGAAGAGGGTGGTCTTCCCAGAGCCATTGGGACCGATGAGACCCTTTATGCACCCTTTCTCCACCTTCAGGGAGATACCATTTAGGACGCGAACCCCATCATACTCCTTTACAATCTTCTCCACAGAGAGGATCATTGGATTTTCCCTTCGTCCCTTCTTCTCTTTCTCGGAAAGTAGCTGATCAGGTAGACAAACCTCATTCCGAGACGTGTCCCAAAACCCTCTGGGAAAAAGATGAGAAGAAGGATCAGGATCACTCCAAATAGAGGAAGGCTATATTCCATATAACTTCCGAGAACATCCATCAGCCAGGTAATAAATATTGCCCCACCAATGGGACCATAGAGATTGCCCATTCCACCGAGGATGACCATTAGAACAATGAGGGTTGAGAGATTTAAACTGAAGGTTTCATAATTGGCTGTAGACATAACGCAGGCGTAGAGATTGCCAGCAAACCCAGCAAAGCCTGCTCCAATAACGAAGCTTCCAATCTTCATTTTCGTGACATCCACTCCAATACTGGCTGCCCCTTCCTCGCTTGACGAAATGGCAAGCAAGGCCCGGCCCATCTTGGAGCGAACCAGATTTTTTGAAAAAAGAAATAAACCTATAAGAACTCCCCAGATGAGATAATACTGCTTTAGATAATTGTCGAAGACAAACCCTCCTATGGAGAACCAGGGGATATTAAAGATCCCAATCACACCTCCTGTAAGCTCATAGGATTCTTTCACAAAAACTAAAAACATCTCTCCAAAACCTAACGTGGCAAGGGCCAAGAAGTATCCTTTCAATTTAAGAAGAGGTCTTCCAATAAGATAGGCAAAGAGGCCGGATACGAAGGCCGATGCCCAGAAGGCGAAAAAAGGGGGTATCTCATAACGAGTAGTCAGGATGGCGGTGGTGTAGGCTCCGATCCCAAAGAAAGCAGCATGACCCAGTGAGATCTGACCCGCATATCCAAGAAAAAGACTGAGTCCAAGAGCCAGTATGGCATTGATGCCTGCCAAGACCATCAGATGGTGGATATGCCCATCTGACCAGATCAGTGGAAGAATCAAGATGAGTAGGAGATAGAGAAGATCCCTTTTCTGGAAATCCTTTTTCCGATGAGGAACAGGATTGGGCAAAACGAGGTGAAGGAGCCACAGGGGAACCACATAAAGGAAATCTCTTTTTCTGAAATCTCTCTGACTCTGTTCTACCATCGCCGACTATCAATAAAAGGGGAACCGAGGATCCCTTTGGGTCTCAAATAGAGGATCAATAATAATGTAATAAAAGCCACTCCATCTTTGTATCCTGAAGGGATGAAGGCCACACTTAAAGATTCAATGATCCCAAGGGCAAACCCCCCAAGGACGGCACCGCTATTTTTCCCCCAACCTCCAAGGATGGCTGCAACAAATCCTTTTAGCCCAAGCAATGTCCCAGAATTGAAACTGGTATAGTAAATTGGGGTGATGAAAATCCCTGCAATGGCTCCCATTCCGGCACTCACCCCAAATGCAAGAAAACTCATCAGGTTTCTTGAAATTCCGGAAAGTTCTGCTCCAAGTGGATCGGTCGAACTTGCCTCCATGGCTTTTCCCAATAGGGTTTGGTGAGAGAGGAGATAGAGAAGCATCAAAAGAAGAGGGGTGACTCCCAGAACCCATAGGTTCTGCTGGGGGATGAGAATTCCACTCATCTCAAAAGGTTTCCCTCCTGAAAATGGAGGGAGCGCCTTGGGTAAACTTCCAAAGACCACTGCACTGGTATGACTAAGAAAGAGGGAGGCTCCTAAGGTCGCAATGATTAGGATAAGGATCGAGGTCTTTCTTAGAGGATAGATGACAAGGAGTTGAATAAGGAATCCAATAAGAATGACTAATCCAATCGCCAAAAAGATGGCTACGGGATAGGGGAGACCTTCTTGGAGGAAGAAAAAGGTAATGACACCCCCAAGCATGACAAACTCCCCCTGAGTAAAATTGATGATCTGGGAGGTTCGAGCAATGGTCACAAAACCCAATGCGACAAGGGCATAAGCCCCCCCAATGGTAATTCCGGAGATGAGAAGTTGTGGGATATAAGAAAGAAACATAGGATATAAAAATCAAAATTTACGAAACGTGATAACGTTATCATGAATGAAAAAGAAAAAGGGTGAACCAGGTTCACTCTTGATCCACCCATCGATTTTATCTTCATCCTAATTAATCTTCAACCCTCTATCCCAGGGAATCTGATCCGTTTAAACTTCCCCCCCTCAATTCGTATAAAGACCATATCCTTTTTACTTAGACCATCATGGTCTGTGGGACTGTAATGATAGATTCCATGGCAATTTTTCAGGCCTTTTGTATTCTCTAAGGCCTCCCTGAAACTCTCTCGAGTCACCTTACCCTTACATCTCTTTAAAGCATCGTAAATGAGATTCACTGTATCGTGAGCGTGGCCAGCAATCTGATCGATTCCCATTCCATAACGGGCCTTAAGCCTTTTATCCAGATCAAGGATAATTGGCCTGACTGGATCATTCTCATCCAGTTGATCTGGGACAACAGGTTTCCCTGCACCAAACTCTACTCCCTCCATGGCCTCTCCTCCAAGGGCAATGATAAAGTGAAATCCAAAGGCATGGGTTCCGAGAATCGGAATTTTGATCCCTAAACTACGAAGGTTTTTGCAGACGATGGGCCCTGGAGGACCAGCGGTTGAGGCATAGAAGGCCTCCACCTTCTCCTTTTCTATAATGGGTTTAAGTTTGGTAAGTTGAGGAGTCATGTCAATGTCGGTTGGTTTATGGGTCTCTTGGGAAACGATGACCTTTATCCCTTTCTCCTCACCAAATTTTTTGTAATAATCCGCAAGACTCAGTGCGAGAGGATGGGCTGCGGGAAAGACCAAAACCTTTTTGTACTTTCTGGCAAGGGTGAGGTCCACCAGTTTTTGAGAGACAATGATATCGCTCTGGGCAATGTTGAAGGCCCATTTCTGTTTCAATCCCCTGACCATTGGATTGGAAGGGCAGATGATGATGTTGGTAATCTTCTCCCGCTCTGCAATGGCTCGAGTAGGCGCTTGGAGATTATCCTCAAATGGACCAACGACCAATAGGATCTCTTTATTCTTAGCAAACTTTGTCATATTGGCTGAAGCCCTTCCAACATCAAAGCCATTATCTTCAAAGACCAACTCAAGGGGATGACCCTCTACTCCACCCCCAGCATTGATCCTCTCGACTTCCATGACCATCGTGTTTCTTACCGTTTTTGTTACTTCCGCCCATGGGCCTGTAAATTCAAGATTGACCCCAATCTTATAAGGAGACTTACCCGCCACCTGGGCAGGAGTTGCCCATACGAAAGTAATGCCCACCAACAACAGTAACCAGATTCCCATTCCTTTTAACTTCATCTTTATCTCCTTCTAAATTTGATCTAAAGATATTTCTGAATCAGGATTTCTGCAATCTGGACCGCATTAAGCGCTGCCCCTTTCCGGATATTGTCCGCCACAATCCAGAGATTAATCCCATTCGGGATAGATTCATCCTCCCGAATCCTTCCCACAAAGGTCTCATCTTTACCTGCGGCATAGATGGCAAGTGGATATTCAAACTTTTTGGGGTTATCTACCACCACCACTCCAGGAGCCTTGGAAAGAATCTCTCTGACCTCATCCGCTCTGATCTTTTTCTCCGTTTCAATATTGACCGATTCCGAATGTCCATAGAAGACCGGAACCCTAACGGTTGTAGCCGTCACCCCAATAGAGGGGTCTTCCATGATCTTCTTCGTTTCGTTCACCATCTTCATTTCTTCTTTTGTATATCCATTGTCAAAGAAGACATCGATATGAGGAAGACAGTTAAAGGCGATCTGATGAGGATAAACCTCTTTTTTGATCTCCTGCTGATTGTAAATGGCAAGTACTTGAGATTCTAACTCTTTGATCGCCCTCTTACCTGTCCCAGAAACCGCCTGGTAGGTAGAGACAACCACTCTTTTAATTCGAGCCACATCGTGGATGGGCTTAAGGACAACAACCATCTGGATGGTTGAGCAGTTTGGATTTGAGATGATGTTCTTCTTGGGGTATTGAGAAATGGCATGAGCGTTGACTTCTGGAACGACCAGTGGGACATCTGGATCCATCCGGAAAGCGCTCGTATTATCAATGACCACACAACCTGCCTTGCCAGCGATGGGGGCAAACTTCTCGCTCACAGAACCTCCCGCAGAAAAGAGGCCTATGTCAATCCCTTCAAAGGAATTCTCGTTTAATACCTCTACCACATATTCCTTTCCTTTAAATGGGAGTCTTGTGCCAGCCCCTCTTTGAGAGGCAAGGAGCTTGAGCTGGTTCACAGGGAAATTCCTCTCCTCTAAGATAGAGACCATTTCATTTCCCACCGCACCTGTAGCCCCAACCACTGCGATATTATATTTATCCTTTTTCATAGAAACCTCCGAAACTCCTTTTATCAAAACGGGGATGTCGAATTAAACATCCCCGTTTCTTAGGTACCCCATCGTACCAGTTTCATTATTAATAGGGGAAAAATAGGATATTGTCAAGAGGATCGTTTGAGTAAAAACCTTCTCCCTTAAGAGAGTTCTGCTTGAGTTTTTAGTCGGTATATCATTTCAGGTAAGTTGGGATTTAAAGCCTTCATGCGACAGACAGGAGGCCGGATAACCATAATAATAATCTGTAGGGTAAGGGCTTGCCCCTTACCTCAATTTGTAGGATAAAGGCTTGTCCCTTACCGATATTCGGGAAGTCACAAGGGCTTACCCTACAAAAAAACAACCTATAAAAGGTTACCTTAAAAATTTTCTTAAAACGATTGGGTCTCCTTAAAAAAGGTTGACAAATTAAAAACTTCTGTTAGAATAACAGTAACCTAAGGAAGGTTTTTTTAGGCCACGAAGGCTTTATTCAATGTAAGCTTTTGTGGCTTTTTTATTCTCTACCGATAGATTTTTAGAGAAAGACCTTGAGTCCATTAAGGAGATAGAGCCATGCATATTCCGGATGGATATTTAGGACCTTACACCTATGGAGGCCTGTGGGCGGCCATGGTGCCGATTTGGATCTTTACAGCCCAAAAGGTAAAGAGGGGTTTGGAAACTGCCCGAATTCCATTGGTTGCGATGGCATCTGTTTTTAGCCTTGTGGCCATGGTTTTCGCCATTCCCATTCCAGGGGGAACCACTGGCCACCTCAATGGTTCAACGCTGGTTGCCATTCTCCTCGGGCCCTGGCCCGCCCTCCTTGCTATCTCGGTGGCATTGGGCATCCAGGCCGTGGCTTTTGGTGAGGGAGGGATTACTGCCCTCGGAGCCAATTGTTTCAATATTGCCTTTATCGGATCCCTCACCGGATATGGATGTTATCGACTCTTAACCGCCTCACGTATTCCGAGAGCAATTTGCGGTGGAATAGCGGCTTATTTATCGCTCAATCTAAGCGGCCTCTTCACGGCACTCGAATTAGGGGTGCAACCCCTCCTCCATCAAACATCTTCGTCCTACTTCCCCTATTCTTTGAAGGTAGCCATCCCTGCTGTGATGATTCCTCATCTCACCCTTCTTGGCTTTATGGAAGCAACGCTTACCTTCTTAGTTTTGGTCATCCTCCTCAAAAGTCAGCCTGGGGGATGGACTTCCTTAAAAAAGACCTCTTTTTTTATTTTTCTGGGCACTCTCCTACTCTTTATTCCCATATCGGTTTTCGGCCATGATTTTTGGATTGAAAAAAAGGGAAACGAACTATTCCTTGTCTTCGGACATGGGAGCAAAAGAGAGGAATTTGATCTTTCGAAGGTGAAGCAGGTGAAAGCCTTTGATCTTAATGGAAAAGAGATCTCGATCAATAAGGAGAAGAGAGGGCCTGCCCTTCTCCTCAAGACGGATCAGCCCCCTTCCCTCATCTTTGCTGAAATTGACAATGGCTATTGGTCAAAGACGATTTACGGTTGGAAGAACCTACCCAAGAGAAAAGCCACTCGGGTGGTCGAGTCAAACCGTTCCCTCTTTTACTCCAAATCTTTGCTGAGGTGGAGCGAAGCTGTGACCAAACCACAGACCGATCAAGGACTCGAGGTCCTCCCTCTTGCGAACCCTTTCGAATTTAAAACAGGAGCCTTGCTACCGATCAAGGTACTATACCAGGGCAAACCTCTTTCAGGCGTGGATGTGGAAGGAGGAGACCATCAAAAGATAGCCACTACGGACAAAGAGGGTATCGCCAACCTTACAATCACTAAGGAGGGACATCAACTGATTTCGGTGAGCATCAAAGAACCTTTGAAAAATGATCTCGATGCGGACTATTTAATGATCACATCCACTCTGACCTTCGAGGTGACAAAATGAAGAAGATAAGAAAGATCACTCGGTATATCTTGGGCTGGATCGTTTCTCTAACCTTTTTCATGTCCCTTGCCTGGAGTCATTCTATTCATTATGATGCCCAGCAGAAGGGGATCTCTGTGAGGATCTTCTATGCCAAAGATGACCCAGCCAGTTACTCCGAGTATGAATTATTTGGCCCAGGAGACAAAGAGCCCTATCAGATAGGGCGAACGGACAGGAATGGATTTCTCTCTTTTCTTCCAGATAGACCAGGCGTCTGGAAGGTTAAGGTCTGGGGGGAATCCTCTCATGGCTACCATGGTACCACAATCGATGTTCAGGTGGACTCGTCATTCCAGATGGTCTCTTTCAGCAAGCCCCTCATTGCAACCCATACCAAATTATTAGTTGGAGCCAGTCTCATTTTTGGACTCTTTGGAGTCTATGCCCTTTGGAAATCGAGAAAACGAGATAAAAAGTGTTGCGGTAATATGTCAAGCGAAAAATGAAAACAAAAACTCTTCATGGCTAAAGGTCATTTTTTGAAAAATTGGAATTAGCCAGTTGCTCTTTGAAAACTGGATATACCGTCTAAGCCTCCTGCTGATAGTTTGCTCTGTAGAGCTGGCCCTTTTTCAGGAGGGCATAGACCAGCCTTACCAGCTTTCTTGCGGTTAAGGCAAGGGCCCTTTTGTGTTGATGTTTGGTAACCTCCTTGAATTTGGTTTCATAGTAGGCTCGATACTCTGCGTTGTGCACCCGCAACGCATTGGCTGCTTCAATAAAGTAGTAACGGAGATACTCGTTACCGGTTTTGCTCATTCGGGTCTCTTCTGCCTCAAAGTTGCCTGACTGATATCTTCTCCAGGTAAGGCCAGTGCACTTAGCCAGGGCATCCTCTCTTGGGAATCTTCTGATCTCTCCGATCTCTGAGAAGATACCGGCGCTGTAGACGGGGCCGATGCCTTGGATCGATTGGAGGGTATTGGGGAAGGCCTTAAATTCCTTTTCGATGGCTCGATCCACCTCCTTGTCCGCCAGAGGCGGATCCGACTCTGTCGGAAGGGCTTCTTGCAAGGCTCGGAGGGTTTGAAGGATGGTGGCTAAGATCAAATCGATCGAAGAAGCTAAAGCCGGTCTGAGTCGGTAGGATTCACGGGCTGCCCTCTGGAGCGTTTCGACCACCTTTTGTGGGTCTTTAAATCTGTTCTTCCCGTTATCGATGATAAACTGGGTGAGTTCCTCTAGGGGGAGGCGAACCAACTCATCGGGAGAGAAGTCGGTGATGACGGCCAGGGAGGTAGCCCCAAAGACAGAGGCGAAAGGTTTTTCCATGGAGAAGGCTGAGAACTTGAGGTAGAGGTGGGTCAGGAAATAGGCTTTCTCTCGGTTGATGGCCTTGACGAGGTGGAAGCGATAGCGGGTCAGTCTTCTTAAGGGAAGGTAGGGTTGATGGCTCTCATAGGGTTCTGGGAGCCTTCCGAATCGGAGTCGATCAGCAATCACAAAGGCATCCACCTTATCGGTCTTCTCTTTGTCGGGGTAGACCCTTTTGAAGTTTCGAACGAGCTTTGGGTTCAGTTGATAGATGGAAGGATTAAAGGGGGCCAGTTGCTTAGAGGAGGCCAGAAAGTCTACCAGGTGGAGATCGAGGAAGGAAGTTGCTTCAGTAGCGATTTTCAGTTCGGAGAAGCCATTTTCTTTCATAATTTTCAGGAGCCAGCTCTCCAGGGCCTCTGCACCAGAGAGGGTATTGGAGAAGGTTTGAGAGCCGATGTTGTCTCCTTCAGGGTCCATGAGGCAGACGGTATTGAGTTGGGAACTGACATCACAGCCGACAAGCAAGGTCTTTGACAAGGTTTTCACCCCCTTTCTTTTCTGGATTGGGGATTTAAGAGGGGCCTTTGGGTCATGGGTAAGACAACCTCGTCAATGAGAACTAACCCGTATGGGGAGGGTGCAAGATCCTCTGGTCTACTATCAGCCGTAGCCAGTCCGACTGAGTCGGATCCGCCTCTGGCGGAGAGGATTCCCCCAAGGGGTCGAACAGGCTGCGAGTGAGAATTCGCACCCAAGACCAAAGGGAACATCCTTTCTCGGGAAGACACCCTTGGCCAATGACCGCCGAGGGGCAACAGGAGGAAACGGAATTTCCCTCTCATCCCTCAAGGATGATCATAAAGGCCCCTTTTTAACAAGGCAAGGAGATTTTCATAATCACCAGAGAGTTATCCACAGGGTGCTACAAAGGCTCCGAGATTTTGCCCTATCGGGCCCGCCCCGCTGCACTCAGGAGGCGTTGGGCTAAAATCTCTCCGCCCTTTACCCCCCTATGGATAACTCAAACAAACTCACAAATATATTATACGAGGAGGAATAAAAGATGAAGAA
>CAZFDM010000175.1:0-3922 GCA_964517975.1 uncultured Syntrophaceae bacterium | reverse complement strand
GGATGAAATTGATCGAATTAAAACCTGGCTTTGCAAAAACCTCTATTTCTGTCACCGAGAAAATGGTCAATATGTATCAAATGGCCCATGGAGGAGCCATCTTCTCAGTTGCCGATCAGGCCTGTGAGGCAGCAGGAAATAGTTTCGGAGAACCAGCAGTTGCTATTCAGCATGGGATTCACTTCTTGACCCCAGGCAAGCCTGGAGACGTCCTTGAGGCCGTTGCAAAGGTGACCCACCGAACCAACCGTATCGGTCTGATTGAGTTTGAGGTTAGAAATCAAGAGGGAGTTTTGATCGCAATAGGTCAGCAAGTCATCTACTTTACTAAGACTCCCTGATAAGAAAACCCCCTTCAACCTCTCATCTTCATCTTTGATGAGAATTCACCAAGCCCGGAAGATTTCTGAAAAAATATATTATCAATCAAACTCGTATAGGGTAAGGCCTTGTCCTTTACCTCAATTTGTAGGGTAAGGGCTTGTCCCTTACCGAAAATCGGTAAGCCACAAGGGCTTACCCTATAAAAAACAACCTATAAAAGGTTTCGCTACAAATTTTCTTAAAACGATTGGTACGAGATAAAATTATTTGTGCCTGCATCTAAATATTGTTGAACCTACCCTCCCAAATAAAAAGCCTTTTTCAAAGGTCTTCCCAAAATTTCTTGACAATAGAAAGGGTTTCAGATATATATTTTTTTGTATACAGTATCCAAAATTTCTACTCGGAGGTAGCAGAAATGGACGATCTCCAATTATTTAAAAATATAACGGTCCTAAGTCTTGAGCAAGCCACTGTTCTTCCCTATTTAACCCTCCGCTTGGCAGAAGACGGAGCCAATATCATTCGCTTGGAACACCCTATCTATGGGGACCCCAATCGTCGGGTAGGAGATGACATATTAAAGGAAGACAGGATGTTTTCATACTATCTTTCCATCAATGCAGGGAAAAAGGCTCTCACCTTAGACCTTGGGACACCTGAGGGCCAGAAAATTCTAAAAGAACTCATCCTTAAACTGAAGGTGGATATCTTCGCGACGAATCAACTTCCAAGAAACTATGCCAAACTTGGAATTGAATACGAGAGGCTCAAAGAGATCAAAGAAGATATCATCTGGTTAGGGTTAACGGGCTTTGGCCCGCAGAGTAATGAGGCAGCCTATGATCCTGTTCTTCAGGCAAGAGGAGGGTTAATGGAATTGACTGGAGAAAAAGATGGGACACCCCAGGTTATGGGCATTCCGCTTCCAGATATGGGTGCAAGCGAGCATGGATATGGCCTTTTGATGAAGGCCCTTTTTAAAAGAGCCGCAACCGGACAGGGAAGTCGTATCGACCTTTCCATGTTTGAAAGTACCGTTTCCTGGTTAACCCAGGCCATTACCCATACAGTCTCTTTCAAAAAGAAGATTACCCGAAGAGGAAATACCCATGAATTCTTCGCTCCGGTCTCTGTATACGAAACCAAAAATGGTTATGTCTACATCGCTGTTGGAAATGATAAACAATGGGAGACGATGACCAAAATTCCAGGTTTCGAATCTCTCTATAAAAAGGAATATGAAAGAAATGCTGGCCGTATTGCAGATGTGGAAAATTTAAATCATGCCATTAACGCCATCACTAAAAAATTTTCCACTGAAGAATTGATGGATATATTTACCAAAGCGACAATCGCCATATCCAAAGTGAACACAATTGATGAGGTGGTTGAGGATCCTTTGGTCAAACCAAACCTGATTCGAAGTAAAGATTCAAAAACAGGGATAGAAATTACCATCGCTCCCCCTCCCTTTATGACCCCTTACCTGAAATCGGTCAATCGGATGCTTAGTTTCCCCCCAAGATTTGGAGAACACAATGAGGAAATCTACGGAGGCCTATTAGGGTACAGTACTGAACAGTTAAAAGAATTAAAGGTAAAAAATATTATTTAGTTCGGGTCCATGTCCGACATCTGTGTCTGTCACGAGTCACGAACACGAGTTTAATGAAAGGAGTAGCCAATGGCACTCGATTTTACTTTTACAGAGGAACAGGAATTTTTCAGACAGACCATTCGAGATACCGTGAATCGCATGATTATGCCCAGAGTAAAGGAATTGGACGAGAAGGAGGAATTTCCCTGGGACCTCTGGAAAGAATTTTCCTCCCTGGGGTATCTGGGGCTAAGACATGAAGAAAAATACGGCGGAATGGGGACGGACACTATTACCCAAATGATCTTTTATGAAGAATTGGCTCGAGGGTCTTGCGGATTCTTTATGTCCGTGACCATGCAAATCCTTATGGGAACCTATTTCATTGGTCGTTTTGGAAATGAAGAAATCAAACAGAGGATTCTTGTTCCTGCTATCAAGGGCGAGAAGATTGGAACCATCTGTTTTACAGAGGATCAATCCGGTTCTGATCTTGGAGGAACTCGAACGCTGGCCACAAAAGTAGATGGGGGTTGGAGGATTACTGGAAGGAAACAATGGGTTACCAATGGACCCATTGCTGACTTTGCCACAGTGATGGCAACCGTAGACCCAAAGTTAGGCCTCAAGGGACTCAATTTCTTTTTAGTAGAAAGGAAGACAGAGAATCGAGATGGCTTCGTATCCGGGCAGAGGCTTCATAAATTAGGGTCCCGCTGTTCAGTAACCGGGGAGTTGGTTTTTGACAATGTCTTTGTTCCCGATGAGAATTTCTTAGGCGAAGAGATTGGAAAAGGAGTTCAGTATGCTGGAGAGATTCTCAACGAAGTTCGTGTCATGACGGGTATGAGTGCCCTCGCAATTGCCAAGGAGGCTATGGAAGATGCCCGGCAGTATGCCAATAACCGAATCGCCTTTGGAAATCCCATTAGCAAATACCAGTTGATAAGAGAAAAATTTGCCAAATTCTGGGCCTGGTATGAGGCTTCACGAACGTTCCTCTATCGATGTGCTTGGATGATTCAGAACAACATCCCCTGCATTAATGAATGTATGTTAGCGAAGTACCATGCCACGGAAATGTGCATGTATGCCGTTGAAGAAGCCATGAGGATTTATGGAGGAAATGCGTTCTGCACTGAATATCCTGTCCAGAGGTTTTGGAGGGATGCAAAATTCTTACTCTACGGCGGCGGCACCCATGAAGTGCTTTGCGACTATTTGGGAAGAGCGTATTGTAAAGACTGAAAGGATAACTCGTCATTCATGCTGGGGATTCGTCCAATGGATATAAACATTCCGATTTTCAAGTCACAATTCACGAAGCACGTTTAGACTCCCAGGGGGATTAATGGAAATCTATGTTTTAGTCAAACAGATTCCCGACCCAGAGGCAACGGTTAAGGTAAAAACCGATTCTGAACTGGAGATCGAAAATAAATACTTTACCAACTTTTTTGATGAGATTGCCATTGAGGCTGCTCTTCGGTTGAAGGAAAAGTTTGGGGGCAAGGTCACCGTGTTAACTGTTGACAACCGAAGAGTGGATGCCCTTAGAAGGGGAGTCTCCATGGGAGCGGATGATGCGGTTCAACTGACCGATCCTGCCATTGAGGGATCTGATTCTTTTTCTATTGCAAAAGTTTTAGCCGCCTATCTCAAAGATAAGGCCTTTGACCTTATTCTAACGGGAAGACAGGCCATGGATGATGATGCAGGAATCATTGGACCTGCAGTTGCCGAGTGGTTGGGCATCCCCCATGTGAATGCCATCGTTGGCCTTGAAGTAGAGGATCCAACGAAAGAGGTAAGGGTAATTCGGGAAGTCGAAGGAGGAAAGGAGACCCTCACCTGTCCTCTTCCAGCCCTTTTCACCTGCCAGAAAGGCCTTTATACTCCTCGGATTCCCCAAGTAATGAATGTCATGAAGGCCATGAAAGCCCAGATTAAAAAGGTCGATCTTTCTGCGATTGGATTGACCCCCAACGATGTAGGATC
>CAZFDM010000174.1:0-18809 GCA_964517975.1 uncultured Syntrophaceae bacterium | reverse complement strand
ACGAAAGGCAGGATTCTTTTCCATGTCAAAAGCTTGAAAGACAGTATAGATGGAAAAAAGAAAAATATTAAATCTTTTGTGAAATCAATAAGTTCGCAAATATTGTATAAAATGGGGTAACTTAACAAAACCCCAAATCGCGCACACAAAAGGTCGGTTTTTGAGAAAATTCGAGGAATTTGTTGACAAACTTTTTGAGTAGCCTAAAATAGAGGATAAAATAACTGAAATTTATAGCATTTCTTGAAAGTTGTTCAAAATGGTTTTTTGGAAATACCGAGGTGTTTGAAAAATGGAAATCCAGCAAGGCAATATCCTGAAGGGTTCGTTTTGGCCTGAGAAGGTCAGGGTAATTTCGGTCAAGGCCATCGGAGAGAATCAGATTAGAATTGAGGCAGTAGGGGTTGAAACCCAACGGTTTTATAATCCGATCCTCTCGCTCGAAGATATAAAATCCATTACCATAATAGAAGAAAAAGAACTTCAGTTCACAGGGGATGGGGAATCTTTATTCCTGTTTTTGGAATCCCATCGAATAAGAAACGCCTTCCAATTCGATCCCCTCTATGCCGTGAATGTTTCTCAAATCGCCCCTCTTCCCCATCAGATTGAGGCTGTCTACCACAACATAATGGCAAACCCCAAAATACGATTCCTTCTTGCTGATGATCCTGGTGCTGGGAAGACCATTATGACAGGGCTTCTATTGAAGGAACTCAAGTATCGCGGTCTCATTGAAAGAATCCTTATCGTAGTTCCTGGACACCTCAAAGATCAGTGGCTCAGGGAGATGAAAGAGAAGTTTCAGGAGAATTTTAAGGTTCTGGATAGAGCGGTTATGAATGCCTCGTGGGGGCAAAATGTATTTACAACCAATAATCAGGTGATTGTCTCTATGGATTTTGCCAAACAGGACGATGTGATGTCAGCCCTCAGGGAGTCAAGATGGGATATGTGCATCGTGGACGAGGCACATAAACTCTCTGCTTATAAGTATGGACAAAAGATTAAGAAAACTGAGCGATATAATTTTGGTGAACTCTTGTCTCCTTTGACCAGTTATCTTCTTTTCCTAACTGCCACACCTCATCGGGGAGACCCTGAAAACTTTCGACTTCTACTCGATCTTCTTGAGCCAGGGTTCTTTGCTGACATCTCAATGCTTACGGAATCTATTGAAAATAAGGATAATCCACTATTTTTAAGGCGACTCAAAGAGGATTTAAAAGATTTCGACGGTGCTCCCATATTTCCTCCTCGAACAGTGGAGACGGTAAAGTATTACCTCTCAGATGATGAAAAGAGGCTCTACAACGAAGTCACGGAGTATGTAGAAAAGCATTTCAATAAGGCTTTAGAAAAAGAGAAGCGGAACGTTACTTTTGCGCTCACCATTTTACAGAGGCGACTTGCTTCAAGTGTCCGTGCCATAAGAAAATCATTGGAACGTAGGTTTGGACGTTTAAAAGACCTCTATGCTAAAGGTCAAATCTTGCAAGAGGCCGAATATGACGAGGACTACCTTGAGGATTTAGAGGAAAACGAGCGGTGGAAGAAAGAAGAAGAAATGTTGGAGAAACTCACCTCTGCGGAGACCCTTGAGGAATTGAAGGAGGAAATAAGCAAACTTGAGGAACTTGTCACCATCGCTAAAGATGTTGAAAAGAAAGAGGTAGAGACCAAACTGAATGAACTCAAGGGCGTGATGGATGCCGAAAATCTCCAGAAAACAGAGACAAAATTGCTTATCTTCACAGAATCAAAAGACACCTTAGAATATTTGGTCGAGAAATTAAAGAAATGGGGTTATTCCGTTACGTTTATTCACGGTGGGTTGAACCTCGACCAGAGAATCAGGGCTGAAAATGAGTTCCGAAATCAGGCTCAGATCATGGTGTCTACAGAGGCGGGTGGGGAAGGGATTAACCTTCAATTTTGCTGGATTATGGTCAACTACGACATCCCCTGGAATCCAAACCGATTAGAGCAAAGGATGGGAAGGGTTCATCGGTATGGGCAACAGCATGATGTCCACATCTATAATCTGGTAGCGGTTGATACAAGAGAAGGGCGTATTCTGGAAAGACTATTTGACAAACTCTCCCAAATTCGAGACCATCTCGGTTCGGATAGGGTCTTTGATGTGATAGGCGAGGTGTTGGTGGGAAAAAACCTAAAGGACTTGATCGTCGATGCCATTGCCAACCGGAGGACAATGGATGATATTCTCAAAGACTTTGAGAGAATCCCTGACGAGGTAGCTATTCAAAAAGTAAAGGAAGCAAGCCTTGAAGCCTTGGCCACAAGACATATCGACCTCACCAGAATACTTGGGGAGCAGAGAAAGGCGAAGGAGAATAAACTTGTCCCAGAATATATCGAGGCATTTTTCAAAAGAGCAGCTGACTCTTTAAATATAGAAATGAAACAACGTCCCGATGGCTTTTGGCACATCACATCGATCCCATTTGAAGTCCGAAACCAAACTTACGAATTCAAGATAAAGTTTGGCGAGGTTCAGAGAGAATACAGCAAGATATCGTTTGACAAAGATAAAGCATTTAAGGGACAGGCAGAATTTGTATCAATGGGGCATCCCCTTTTAGAGGGGTGTATAGAGAATATCTTTGCTCGCAATAGCGAAACCGTAGGCGAAGGAGCTATCTTCATAGACCCCGAAGGGAGATGGGATGGCGTTATCTGGTTTTGTGAAGCTGAGATAAAGGATGGAAATAACGAGGTAGCTGGGAAAAGGCTATTTACTGTTTATCAGAATTCAAAGGACGGCAAGCAATTGCTATCCCTAATCAACCCTGCTGCTCTATGGGATTTAAAACCTCTCTCCTCGCAGGAGGCATTGATCGAAAAGGAAAAGTTGAAAGACGAGGAATTTGGTTCAGGTCTCTCTAATATGGATACGATCAAATCCTTCGTGATAACTGAGGGACTCGAAGATTATAAAAGGGAACTTCTTGAAAGGAGGCAGAGAGACGCTAACATTAAGAAAAAGTATGGAATCCGCTCTCTTGAATCAATGATCCTTGATTCCGATGCGAAGATTTCTGAGTATGAAACGAGGAGGATGAAAGGGGAGAATATCCCAGAGCCAACTATTCAAAATGAAATCCGTAAAAAAGAGGATTTAGAACGAAAAAAACTGAGACTACTCAAAGACATTGATGCGGAAATCCATCTCTATCCCACAGAGCCAAAAATTATTGGCGGAGTGAGGGTTATTCCCGGCAAGATTGTCCATAGGGAGATGATTCCTGATGAGGAAATTGAACAAATCGGTATGAATTTTGTGATGGATTATGAAAGGGATCATGGCAGAAAACCTGAAGATGTTCATCTTGAGAACTTTGGTTATGATATCCGTTCAAAGGATGATAGAGGAGTCTATCGGTATATCGAGGTCAAAGCAAGGGCAAGAGAGGGTGCTGTTATCCTGACGCCAAATGAGTGGCTCATGGCACAGAGGCTCAGAAATGAATATTGGCTTTATGTTGTTATAAATGCCTCTACCAAACCAGAGCTATATTTGATTCACAACCCAGCCGAGCATCTTAACCCTGACCAAGAAATAAGCATTGTGAGATACATTATCAAAGATTGGAAAGATAAATCGGAGAGGGCTTAATGAAAAAATCTTTTATTGAAGCTGATTTTCCTATCAAAGAAGTCAGCGAGGAATCTGCTCGTGAGAAGAATATTCGTCACGGTCACATATCAACCCTTCATATCTGGTGGGCACGAAGGCCTCTGGCTTCCTCAAGAGCAAGCATTTATGCTGCACTGACACCTGAGCCAAAGGATGAAGAAGAAAGAATTAAGAAAGCAAAGTTTATCCATGAACTCTCCAAATGGGAAAACTCCCTCAATAAAGATTTGATAGAGAGAGCAAGAAAAGAAATTCTGGAAACAAACGGTGGTGTTCCACCAAAAGTTCTTGATCCATTCTCAGGAGGTGGAGCAATCCCTCTTGAGGCACTGCGATTGGGATGCGAAACATACGCAAGTGATTTAAATCCTGTTGCCGTTCTTATTGAAAAAGCTACTCTTGAATATCCCCCAAAATATGGGCGGCCGAAGAAAGTAAAAACTGGTGACCTTTCAATCCATAAGGAAGTTAATCCCCTGCTTGAAGATGTCAAGAAATGGGGCAACTGGGTTCTGGAGGAGGCCAAAAAGGAGATAGGCAAATTCTACCCACCTGATCCTGATGGTTCAGTTCCAGTTGGTTATATCTGGGCAAGGACTGTGAAGTGCCAAAATCCAGCCTGCGGTGCTGAAATTCCATTAATAAGACAGACCTGGCTTGCAAAAAAGGATAATAAGAAAGTTGCCTACAAAGTGATTCCAAAAGGAAGCAAAATTGAATTCGCAATTGTAGGGGCGAATCATGATTCGCCCATTGATTTCGATCCAGACACTGGAACGGTTTCAAGGGCAAAGGTAATATGTCCATGCTGTGGTTCTGGCCTGAGTGATAAAGAGGTGAGAAAACAGTTTAATGTAGGGGCTGATGGCAATCAGCCCAAGGCAGGGCAAAGGATGATTGCTGTTGTCTTGCACCTCCCTGAAAAGCAGGGGAAGACATACAGATTAGCCACCGAAAAAGATCTGGAGATTTTTAAAGAGGCTGAAAAATATCTTGAGAAGAAAAGAAAGAAACTATTTGATGAATGGGGATTTGACCCTGTGCCAGATGAACAAACGCCAATTGGGGGAGGACCAGGAGCCGAACGTGCTTTTTCAGTTTACAATTGGGGAATGACGAAATGGGGTGACCTTTTTAACTCCCGACAGAAACTGGCGCTGATTACATTTGTGGAGAAGGTGAGGGAAGTAGCCAAGAGTCAATGGGCAATAGCCAATAGGGAATATGCGAAGGCATTAGTAAGTTATTTAGCATTAGGAATAGATATGATGTCAGCCTTTTGGAACATGTTAGCACGTTGGGAGAACACTTCAACTCTCATTAAGCATGCCTTTGGTAGGCAAGCTCTGCCAATGCTGTGGGATTATTGTGAAGCTAACCCTTACAGTCGGTCATCGGCAAGTTGGGATATGGGTTTTGATTATTATTTAAATGTAATTGACCACTGTTCCAGATCCAATTTTCTTGATGCCACAGTCATGCAATCTTCAGCCACTTCGTTACCTTATCCGCCTAATTATTTTGATGCAGTCATAACTGACCCGCCTTATTATGACAATGTGCCTTATTCTTATCTTTCGGATTTTTTTTATGTATGGCTCAAAAGAAGTATTGGAGAAGTGCATCCTGAGCTTCTTGCCACGCCATTAACCCCAAAGACAGAAGAAATCGTAGCTTATTCCCACGGAGAAGGTGGATTTGAAGGTGGAAAGAAGTTTTTTGAAGAAATGATTGCCAAATCTTTTCGCGAAATATACCGAGTTTTGAAACCTGATGGTATTGCCTGCATCGTTTTTGCTCATAAATCAACCGAAGCATGGGAAACGATTATCAACGCCCTCTTGAATTCGGGGCTTTATCTTACGGCCTCCTGGCCTGTGCACACAGAGATGCAGGCTCGCCTTCGGGCAAATGAGTCTGCTGCCCTTGCATCTTCGATTTACATGGCATGTCGTAAGCGAACAGAAAAGAAAACAGCCTATCTCAATGAGATAAAACCTTTAATTGAGCAGAGGATCAAAGAAAAATTAGACCAATTCTGGAATGAGGGTATTGGTGGTAGTGATTTTTTCATCTCTGCCATCGGTCCTGCCATGGAAGTATTCGGGAAATATGAATCGGTTGAAAAACTTTCTGGCGAAAAGGTCTCGGCAAAAGAATTGCTTGAATATGTCCGAAAGATAGTGAGCGAGTATGCTCTATCTAAGATTCTAAAAAGTCCTCAGTTGGGCGGGATAGATGAGGAAACAAGATTCTATCTACTTTGGAGATGGACTTACAATTCAGCGAAAGTGCATTTTGATGATGCGAGAAAACTTGCCCAGGCAGTGGGTATTGAAATCACTGAACAGTGGGGGAATGGTTTCATTAAAAAGGATAAAGAGTTCATTTCTGTTTCGGATGCTAAAGAAAGGGGAGTTAAATTTCTGGAAAAGGGAAAGTTCGAAAACATGATAGATGTCCTCCATGCGTGTCTTCTTTACTGGGAACAGAATAAGAAAAAGGCAATATCAGCCATTCTTGAAGAGACAGCGAATTTGAACAACAACGCCTTCTGGCAGGTAGCCCAGGCAATTTCCGAGGTATTGCCTGAGGGTGATAAGGAGAAGCAGATGATCCAGGGGTTTTTGTATGGACGAGGGAGTTACGAAAAAGTGGGTGCAAAGGTGGATAGGTATCAAATGACATTGTTTGGGGATGAATGAAAAATGAAAACGGTTAAAGAAATAAAAGGGATACTGGCTGAACAGAAAGAGATGCTCCGAAAGAAATATGGAGTTATGGAGATAGGGATTTTTGGTTCATTTACAAGAGAGGAACAAAGTGAATTGAGTGATATTGATATTCTGGTTGAGTTTGAAAAACCAATCGGTCTTAAATTTTTTGAACTCGCGGACCACCTTGAGACAATTTTAGGGGTAAAAGTTGACCTGCTTACAGTGAAAGCTGCAAAACAAAAACCATTGCTATGGCAAAGCATAAAAGAGGATTTGCTCTATGTCTGAGAGAGATTGGAAACTGTTTATTATGGATTTACTGGAATGTATTGAGAAAATTGAGCATTATGTCTCTGGTTTATCATACGAAGATTTTTTGCTGGACAAGAAGACAAAAGATGCAGTTGTAAGAAATCTTGAGATTATAGGCGAGGCTGCCAATCGAATTCCCGCAAAAGTAAGGGAAAAATACGAGGAAATTCCGTGGTCGCAAGTTGTTGGTTTAAGACATCGATTGATTCACGGATACTTCGTTGTGGATTATGATATTGTATGGCATATAATCGCTAACGAATTACCTGATTTGAAAACGAAGATAAAGGGGATTATAGAGAAGGAAGGTTTAACAAAATGAATAGGGAAGAGGCAGAAAAAGTGTTAACGATTATGACAAAGGCAGATGGAGGTTGTGTTTATTGCGTGAGGGAATTATTCAATCTTTTTATTCAAAAATTTCCAGAATTCACCCAACTCACAGAAGAGATTTTCAGGATAGAACTTGGTAAAGAACTTAAGAGCAGTAATGATTATGAATAAAGAGTTCACAATCTAAAAATTTTAAACGAGATGGAGGATTAACATGAGCTTACCATCCTGGTGGCAAGTAACAACGCCCCATAAAGATATTCGAGATGGCAAATTAAGTGAGGCAATATTTGCAGCGGATTTGGGTGATGTGTCCATTGGCAAAGCTCCGCTCGAATATCAGGATGCAAGTATCTTTTTCCAGAAAACGTATCTAACCAAAGGGTTAAGAAACCTCATTGAGAATGTTCTTTCACGTTTGAAGGGTGGAAAAGGCGATCCTGTGATACAACTTCAGACCCCTTTTGGAGGAGGTAAGACGCACGCCCTTCTAACTCTTTACCATGCTATCAAGCATCGAAAAGAGATAGCTCACTTACCCATAGCCTCTGAACTACCGGAGATTAAAGCGAAAGTGGCTGTTTTTGTGGGAACACATGCGGATGCGGTTTCAGGAAAAACTCCCTGGGGTGAAATCGCTTCACAATTAGGGCAATACGAGGTGATAAAGGATCACGATAAGAAACGAATCGCCCCTGGGAAGGGAAAGTTTAGAGAGGTTCTGGAGGCTACAGGCCCTACTCTTATCCTGATGGATGAGATTCTGGAATATATTGTTAAAGCCAATCGAACAGAGAAAGTTGAGAAAATCACCCATGGGCAAACACTTGCATTTTTACAGGAGATTTCTGAACTGATCGCCTCTTCTAAAGATTGTTGCCTGGTTATTACCCTTCCCGCAAGCATCCTTGAACGATATGATGAGGAAGCGGAAAGGTCTCTCCAGCAGTTACAGAAAATATCTGGTAGAGTCGAAGCAGTCTATACTCCTGTAGAAGGTTTAGAACTCTATGAGGTGATACGGAAAAGACTGTTTGAGAATTATGGGGATGAAAAGACAAGGAAAAAGGTTGCCCAAGGCTATTTTGATCTTTACCAGGGACTCGGCACAGATGTCCCCTCGGAAGTAAGGGACATAGAGTATCGTGATAGAATTGAGAGGGCATACCCATTTCATCCTGAACTCATTGATGTTCTATATGAAAGATGGGGGTCTTATCCCACCTTTCAACGGACAAGAGGGGTTTTGAGGCTCTTGGCTGAGGTGGTGTCAGACCTTTTCGCAAAGAAATCCGTCTCCCCCCTTATTCATTCATCCCTTATAAGTCTGGATAATCAAGCTATCCGCAGGGAGTTTATAAAGCACATCGGTAACGAATATGATAGCGTTATCGCTGCCGACATTGCAGGCAAAAACGCCAAAGCACCGAAGATTGATAAAGAAATGGGTAGCGAATACGAAAAATACGGTATCGCCAGAGGGATAGCCACATCAGTATTCATTAACTCCTTCAGTGCTGGCCCAAGTAAGGAGACTACTTTACCAAGAATTCGTGTGGCACTTCTCCGAGAAGGAATCCCTGTAACCATTGTAGGAGATGCTGTTGCCAAGTTAGAAGAGGAACTCTGGTATTTTCACTCCGAGAGGAAACAATACGCCTTTCGCAATCAGCCAAACCTGAACCGTGTAATTTTAGACAGAGAAGAACCCATTGCTGAGGAAAGGATTCAAGAAGAACTAAAAGCCCAAGTCCAAAAAGATGCCGGGAAAGCCCTCGAAGTCTATCTTTGGCCAGAGAATCCTTCAGATGTCCCTGACAATAAGAACTTTAAACTTGTTATTCTTTCACCCAGTTTCACTTACGATTCAGGGAAAGGGAAAACCATTGTAAATGAATTTTATGAGAAGGCAGGGGTAGGGTTTAGGGTTTATAAGAACACTCTATTCATTCTCACGTTAGACAATAACCAGCTTGTTTCGGTGAGCAAGTCTCTGAGACGGTATTTGGCATTAACCGAAATCCAGAAGGATAAGTCCTTGCAGGATACCTTGACTAAGCAAAGCCAGGAAGATATCAAGAAAAGGTTCAAAGAGACCGAGAAGGAGATCCCCTTCAAAATTCTGACGGCATATAGATATTTGGCATTCTTGGGAAAAGATGGGATTGAGTGGAAGGATATGGGTATACCAACGATTGGAAGTGAACAGACTATTTCTGAGAGGGTCAAACAATATTTAAAAGACCAGGAGAAATTGCTGGCCAAGGTTTCGCCCAAATATATTGTGGATAGAACCTTCGGGAAAGAAGAGAATGAAAAATCATTGAAAGAAATCTTTGAATTACATCTCAAAACTCCAGGTATGTCCCTTTTGGAGACCGATAAGGTCTTAATGGAGGCAGTTACAGAAGGGGTTAAGGCAGGGGCTCTTGGGGTTCGTGAAAATAGAGAAGTCTACTTTAAGGAAAATATCGCTCCCAATCTCGATTCTGTTATTTTGAGGGGTGAGGCGGCTAAAAAGATAAAAGAGGAAGAGCAAAAAAAGGAAACAGAAAAGGAGGAAAAAATCTCAACCAAAGAAGAACCAATAACGCAAGAGCCACCAAAGAAAGAAAAGGAAGGTGTAATCAGGAGCGTTACTTTAAGAGCTAAAGTTCCTTGGGATAAATTATCAGATGTAACCAAAGGAGTCATTGCCCCTTTAAAGGATGAAGGCTTACCGCCCGAAATTACCATCGAGGTAAAGGCGAATTCTGAGGAAGGGTTTAAACGACATACCCTGAGTAGTAAGGTGAAAGAAACCCTTCTTCAGATAGGTGGCAAAATAGAGAAATGGGAAGAGGGATAGAAAGCCATAGGTGGATTTAATGCCTCTCTCCGAAGAACAAATCAAAAAGCTATTAGAGTGGTTTGTTGCCGAATCTGAGACCAGAAGAAAATGGTCTGGCCACAGAAAAAATGCGTATGAAGAGAATCATAAGTGGATACAACCCGATGTTATAAAAGGAATGCCTGATAATGAATTAGAAGCAAAATATCTGGAATATTATAAAAGTGGTGGGAAAAGACAAAACTTAAATCAAATATATCGAGCCAGGATTATTAGAGATAGAAAACGATTCAGGGACACATTGTTATACCTGCTTGACGAAGAAAAGGATGTTAAAGAACGGATCGATCAAATCTTAAAGGGCAAGAAGTATCGAATAGAAGGGTTCGGCAAGGCAATAGCAACTTCATTCCTAATGGACTTTGATATAGACAAATACTGTTTGTGGAACAATAAAACCGAGATGGGGTTTTCGGTCATAGGATGGGAATTATACGAAAGAAAAGATTCCCCAGGGGGTGTTTATCTAAAAGTTTTGGAGGCACTAAAAAAACTTAAAGGAATGAAACCTGAATTCAACTTTGATTTTGACGACATTGACTTGTTCTTGCACACAATCTCTGCCGAAGATGAAGGCAAGAAGATAGTAAGGCAGATAACCCAAGGGGTAAGAATTCAAAGACCTGATGAACGGGATCAAGGGATAATCAAGCGTGTTTCTGAAGGGAATGAAGGAGTAATTAGGAGTCTAACTCTGAAGGTCAAAGTCCCTTGGGATAAGATGTCATATATCACCAAGGGAGTTATCGCTCCTCTGAAGGAAAAGGGTTTTCCTCCCGAAATCACGATAGAAATTAAGGGAAGGTCTGAAGAAGGGTTTGATAGAGATACTCTTGAAAATAAAGTGAGGGAAACGCTTCAGCAAATAGGTGCAACAATAGAAAAGTGGGAAGAGAATTAAGGGGATCGAGATGATAGTAACTGGTTGGAATAATGGAGCACCCAATAACATGACTGGGGCAGGATATGGCATACGTATAACCCGCCAAGACCAAGAAAGGTATTTCAAAAAATCATGGTCTTCAATAACCATTGAGCTTGAAGATGGAGAATCCGTGGATATCAGGTTATCGGATTCATTTTGGAGAAAGTGTTCGGAATTACGGAGTGCAAAATTAGGAAAATGGATGATTTCCAAAAGCATTGCCCCGTGGCCAAGTTATAATCCGCCTGAGTTAAAGTTAGAGCCAATATCCGAAAGAAAATTTCATTTAAGGAGTAAATAAACCCTGAATGTATAATGTAGAGTTCCTTGAGATGATGAAGATTACAGATCAAATGAAGAAAGGATATATGAAGGACCCTATTTCAGGAAATAGTCAATCTTCTTCTTGTAAATTTTCGCAAATGTTTTCAATTGGACAATGTCGATGCGTCTTTGCCCCGACTCTATCTTAGAGATATACGATTGTGTTACTCCCAATAATTTTGCAACGGTTTTTTGATCGAGGCCTGATTCCTTACGAGCTTTCCGTAGCTTTTCTACGAGATTCCTATGTTCTTTTGTGTAAATCGTTGTGGGCATAATCCCTGAACTCTCTGCCGTTCAAGGATACATTCCGTTTTGTTATATGCCAAAATGGAATATTTTTATTGACTATCTGATTATGAATCCGTAGAATATCTTTGTATTTCAGGAGAATCGATAAACGATTAGAAAAAAGAGATGGTCATTAAGGGAAATTTATATCCGTTGGCAAGGTGAGTTTTATGAAACTGAGTCAGGAAAGGGATTTTAAAAACAACCTAAAATCATATTATGACCAATTCACGAATTGGGAGTCACCAGTTCATTCGTTTGAGATCTGCATCGAGTGGCTGAAAAAGTCTAATCTTTGCATCCCGACAGAGGATGATGAAAAAAGTGAAACAAACCCAACAATTTGGTCTACTATAAGACAGGATGTGAAAAAAGGGATAGCCTTGTTTAGGTGTGAACGCTCAAAAACCAATTACCAAAAGGAACTGAGAAAGCGATATTCGGAGAAGAACATTCCAGGACAGGTTACCGATGGAGATTATGCAGCTCGAAGCCTCGTGGATGATTATTATTCAGGCGCGAAAAAGATTGGTGAGATTGAATTTGATCCAGTGTCACCTGATGCAATAGCCTGCTATCGGCCCTTTCATATTGATCCGGAATCATGGGGTATTTACATTTCTATCCCTAAGTTATTGGAATATGTTGTCAATCTTTGCGAGGCTTTCTCTGCTAAGATATTCGTTTTGGGAAATCTCGAATCTATTGCCTCGTGCGTATTGTTCGAGGTTTTTCATCATGAATTCTTTCACCACATTGTTGAATCGATGGCCACCTCCCTTGAAATCCTTTCTGCCGCTCATGGGCCACCGAAACCAATCTATCGGGACTATTTTTGTGATAGCCACGAGGAGGTTTTAGGAATCCATCCTTACAAACCTTTGGAAGAGGCTTTAGCCAATGCCTACGCTTATAACTCCTTTTCGTTCATTTCACGTGTTAAATTGGGGTATAAATGTATTCAGGCAAAGGTATATCAAAGTTTCTTGGAAAAAGTGTATACTGTGTCGGGAAAAGGTTACGATGGAGCTCTGCATTATTGCGGGACGAAAAGGGAATCCAACTACGTAGCTGGTGGTGCCCAATTGATTGCGATGATGTTGAGGTCTAATAAACTCGATCCTGATGCTCTTATGTTACTCAGCGATAGAGTGATGCCGAGAGGTCATACAGCCTTTGTGGAAAAGCCTTTCATACCCACATACCTTACCGGTCCCCAAAAGGTTATTGAGAAGTTACTGGAATTAATTCCCTGTCCTACTGAAACCTATACAAGCCTGTTCTGGCCTGGAGATACATCGGAAATTGACCAAACAATAAGGGATTTGAAGAAAGATCAAACAAAAAGAAGGTGATAGGCTAAAAAGAAAAATCTATTTAAATCCAAGAACCTTACTGAAACAAAGATGAAAACATAAAATCCATAAAGAGGCGGTTAAAAATACAGGGGAGGGCCTCAGCTTTTGCCTATCTCCTATAACCCTTCTCTAACCCATTGGCTTCCCAAACGTTCTCTGATACCATTTTAAATCATCTCGCCCTCCTTCTTAAAGGCTTGCATCGATAGATAAATGTAAGTTAGAAAAGTAATGTGGGATAGGGAAGTCGACCCCGAAATGACTGTTTTAAATCCTGCCAGTCCTTCCCCAAATTCCTTTTGCAGGAAGCCATGAGCAGGAGGTGGCAAGATGCCCCCTACCAACCAATGCAAGGAGTATCCTCTACGGTTTGCTGTAAGGGATATCCCAAAATTTGGTATTCCTCCCCGAAAAATAATGGACTTATTTTTTGACCGATCGTTGGGAATACCAATATTCAAGAAGGGAAAGGATTGTAATTACCTTCGAGCCCCCGAATACAATAAAACCATAAAATTGAGCGAGGAGGATCATTTTCGCTTGCTATGGAGAATTTCCTCCATTTTAATAGATTCTTATAAAGACATTCAAATTGATTCCCCGGACATCATTCGTGAAAGGATAAGGGCACTTTCATATGGTTTGAGCGAATTACTATCTTGCAGAGAGGACTTGATTGCCGCTCGGATTGTTGATCAGAAAACCTTCAAAAAAACATGTGATAGAATTGCTAACTGGATTAGGAATTACGTCTTTTATATCAATAAAGGTTTGTCCGCAGACCAGAGAACTCAGGTAGTGAAGAATTTATACAATTGCTTTAAGGAATCTGTGCCAAAACTTCGAGACAAAGGAGTATTCTATTGTATTGCCCACATCCTCAAAGGTTTTGGGATAGAAGAAGGTAATATAGAACAGATTTACGGAAGAATTAGGGTTGATTTTTATCGTAAGAGATGAGCATTGTCTTACTCTATAGATTAAGCTCTATCCAACATTAACCTAAACCTTTCTCACCTCATTTAGTAACAATTCATAAAAAAACATCATATTGTTATTAAAGTAACAAGTTCTCACGCTGATAACTGCTTGTTACCATAATCTATTGAATTCATTATAAAAAACCTTGAATGAAGAAACATATTGTTATATCGTTTTTTTGGAGGTGACAATCATGAATGTGAAACTGAAAACCAAACTTCTTGAGCTAAAGAGGTCACAAATTTCTGTCGCTCATGAAATTGGGATATCTGAACCACACTTTTCAAAGATCGTTAATAACTGGATCATTCCTGGGGACAGGCTTAAGGAGAAGATCGCGAATGCTCTTAGATGTTCAATTGAAGAAATTTTCCCAAAAGAGGAGAAAAATGGGGCTTGAGAAAAAGGATGTTGAAATGATGGCAGTGTCAATTCCTACCATTGACTGGTGGGACATACGAGACGATATTGAACGGCTGGCTAATGCCGTGGAAAGGCTTGAAAAGGTGTTGGAGTGCTTCATTGTCTTGTATCATGAGGAGAGGGTAAAATCGTGGGGGTTGATCCTGAAAGAATTGCTGAGAAAAGAAGAAATAAAAAAGGGGAACCGGAAGAATGGCAATAGAACTCGATGACCTGAAACTGTCATTTTGCGAATATTTCTGTTTAAAGGATCACACGGTCATTGATGTAACGGTAGGGTGTGTAGTTGCTAATTCGCTTGAAGGAGATCCAGTTAATCTTTATCTGGTTGCTCCTCCGTCATCAGGAAAAACCGAAATCCTTCGATCGCTCAACGATCATCCCAAAATCTATCCCCTGTCAAATCTAACTCCACAAACTTTTGTTTCAGGATCAAAAGGAAAGGGTGGGAAGATCAAGAAATCTTTACTATTGAATTTGAAAGAACAAGGTAAGACAATGATTGTTTTAAAGGATTTCACCACAGTCCTTGAGATGCGTAACGAATCAAGACAAGAGATTCTCTCCCAATTGAGAGAGATTGCCGATGGCTATTATCGTAAAACTTTCGGCACGGGTGAAGAAATTAATTGGGCAGGGAAATTAGCCATCTTGGCAGGTGTTACCCCTGTTATTGATCGACATCACTCTATCCATCAAATCTTAGGAGAAAGGTTTTTGTATTATAGGATTTCTCCGAGCAACCCACAAGCCATGGCAGAGATGGCTCGGAGATTTGCAGGGCGAGAGGGTCAAATTAGAAATGAATTGAAGGAAACAGTTAAACAGTTTTTGGAACAGTTTAAGGACCCCAAAATAAAGGATATTGCCATCGAGGCTGAGATTAACCAAAGGCTGGTTACTCTTGCCTGTTTTGTGGCAGGAGCCAGAAGCGGAGTAAGTCGTGATCGTTCCACACAAGCGATTGAGTATCTACCTGAGGCGGAGGGGCCGGCAAGATTGGTAAAACAACTATTTACCCTTGGATGCGGTATTGCAATCATCCAGGGGAAGAGCGAAATCGATGAAGGAGTCTATAACATATTAAAAAAGGTGGGTAAAGATACTCTCCCTTCTATTCGGAACTCTATTCTCGAAAAGATGTGGCAAAGGAAGATCACGAGTAATTCCTGGGAAAAAACCCGGACCCTGAGCGGATTCTTCAACTATCCAGTAAGCACGAGCAAGTTTCAATTGGAAGACCTTATGGTTTTGGGTCTTGTGGATAGAAAGATTGAAGGCAACTCCTCAGAAGATGAGGATGACCGTTATCGCAGGCAAGAAACAACTCCTTATTATTGGCGGCTTTCTGATAGATGTTGTGACTTGATCCAATCTTCGGGAGTTTATGACACCAAGGATGAAAGTTGTGAGTTTAATCTTGGGAATGAGAGACTTAACAAGCAATCTCCATCCCTCCCTGCATAGGCAATTATGAACCTTAATAAGCAAAATCATATATAGAGAAAAAAAGAAAAAATTATATGGATTAAAGGTTTATTCGATATAGGTGTATTTTGTTTGTTAACCTCATTTTGGGATGTGCGAAGTTCTGGTTCCCCTCACGGTTTGTGAGTGGTGGGTGAAAGATAATTGGGATGAACGAACTTGATCAAAAGATTCTTGAAATGAAACGTAAGGGAGCCAGCTATCGCAAGATCGCCCAAGCGGTCGGAATGACGCATGAGGGCGTCAGGAAGAGACTCATGGGACTTGAGAGTAAGGATCAAATGTCAACTAATTATGTTGATCGAAGGTTGACAGCATTAATCATTGAAAAAGAGAAGGTGTCAACCCTTCCCAAACCACGTATATCAAGGGATTGCGGGCCATTCAAGGATACCGTCAACCAAATGTCAACTCAAAAGACCCCCTCCCTTGAGCTTGGCGGTGTGTCAACTCCTTTTACAGATGCTCCTGCGACTGCTACAGATGGTAATCGCTGGCTGTCAGGAGATGGATGTTCAGGGATTGATGATCTGTTCGGAGCGATCAAGGAGTTTTTGGAAAGCCACGGGGTCGAACTTTACCGCCAGCGATGCGAACCGGAATGCTATCAGGTGAAGCATGGCCAGCAGATTATCAGGTTCTATGTTCAACGAAAGATCGGAGTGGATAGGGCAAAAGAGGAGACGGAAGAAAAGGGATGAAGTTTGAAATCGAACCTGAAGACATAGAGGCTATTGCTCAAAGGGTTTCAGAACTTCTCAAGCCTTTGTTGTCACACCTTGAGAAACGTGATGAAAAAGATATTATCTTTGATGTTAAAGGGTTGGCCGAGTATCTGCACTTGCCCTCATCATGGGTTTACAAACAAGTATCTCTCAAAACCATCCCTTTTTTCAAAACGGGCAGATATACCAGATTCAAAAAAGTGCATATCGACAGGTGGATTGAAAGCCAAACATCAAGACCCATTCCGACCATAAGATTGGCGAAAACAAAGGGGGTGAACTGCTGATTGCATGTCAAAAGCCTTCAAAAAAATGGCACAAAAAATTAATTAGTTGCGAAACGTTGTGCTGTAAAATGTGCACTAAAATTTCTCTTGACAAGGACTATTTTTATAGCTATAATTGTGGCTATTAAAAGGAGATGGGGCTATGAAGTTTATCACGGTGACAGAGTTGAAGTTGAAAGCCACTCAGATAATTTCTACGATTGAAACTACCAAAGAGCAGATAGTTATCACCAAGAACGGAAAACCCGTTGCCTTGATACAGTCCATCTCAAATAATGCATTTACTCTCAAAACAAACCAAGAGGGAAAGGAGGTGAGAAAGCATGGGAGAGATAGAGAGCCAGGAGGAAAAGAAGCACAAAGCAAAGGGTCACAAAGGACTTTACAAAAGAGGTAATATTTGGTGGCTGAGGTATGCGGGTGTTGACGGAAGGATCGTCAGAGAATCATCGCACAAAACCAAGTTCAAGGACGCTGAGAACTTGCTCATTGAGCGAAGAAATGATGTCAAAGAGGGAAAACAACCTGTAGTGAAACAGATAGCTAACTACACCTTCAAAGAACTGGCAGAGGAATACGAGAAGTGGGCCGAGAGGCAAAGAAGTTTCAGAAGCAAACAAGGCTTCATCGGTCAGTTAAAGGATGTCTTCGGTAACCTTCCCCTGAGACGATTCAATTCGATGCTCGTTGAACAGTATCAAACGGAAAGGATGCAGAAGGGTAATAAACCCGCTACCGTTAATCGATTGGTAGCTACACTCAAACACATGTTCACCAAGGCAGTTGAGTGGGAGATGGTCGAGGAGTATGTCTTGAAGCGGATCAGAAAGGTAAAGCTCCTCGAAGAAAATAATAAACGATTGAGGTATTTATCTAAAGAAGAGTGTCAAAACCTCATTAAGTCGTGTGATGACCATCTCAGGCCGATTGTGACCATGGCGCTAAATACAGGGATGCGAAAGGGAGAGATTCTAACCCTCAAATGGGATAATGTCGATTTGAGGCATGGGTTTATTCTTCTTGACCAAACGAAAAATGGTGAGAGGAGGGAAATCCCGATCAATTCAACATTGAAGGAAACCCTTACAGAACTTTTCCAGGGGACAAAGGATAGGCCACGGAGGATTGATGTTCCATATGTCTTCTCCGATCCTTCTAACGGCAAGCCTTATCAGGATGTCAAAAGGTCATTTAGGTCAGCATTGAAGAAAGCCAAGATAAGTGATTTTCACTTCCATGACCTGAGACACACTTTTGCGTCGCACCTTGTAATGGCGGGACAAGACCTCACAACGGTAAAGGAATTGTTAGGCCACAAGACACTTACAATGACCTTGAGATATGCTCATCTTGCACCGACCCATAAGGTGAAGGCACTTCAAGTGCTGGACAACGTTCTTAATGAAAAACCGAGTGAAAAGCCGGGAGAAAAACAGGAGGAAAAATCAAGTGCACAAAAAGTGCACAATTTGGAAGTAGGTGGAGGGGTTAGATAGTGTGTAAGTGGTTGAAAAGAAATGGAGCCCACGGACGGATTTGAACCGCCAACCCGCTGATTACAAATCAGCAGCTCTACCCTTGAGCTACGTGGGCCGTTTTAAACAACGTGACTCGTGTTTCGTGTCGCGTTTCTGTTGGCAATAATTCTATTTATCACATTCTTTTAAAAGGATCAAATCGAATCTCTTAACCTTACCCTTAGCCTCAACCTCAATCTTATCCTATTTCCTCTTTTCTTCGATCATCTTTTCTAAGAGATTGACTCCTTCCTGTTTAGTGAATGCGTCCCATTGGGTTTTTAAGATACTTTTTTGCCACCCCGATGGCATCTGGATTTCCTGCCCTCTTCAGATCCGTTGGTGGGTGAGGTTAGCCCAGATAGTCCCATTTCAAAATAAAGTCCGTCCTTCAATTGACAAAGAATCATTTGGGGCCTGTTAGGAGAGTGATGACTGTCCACCCCATGAGAATGACTAAAAAAATAATGAACTGTTTAACCAATTTAGGATCCATAAGAGACTCCTCCTTTATAGATTATTACATGTTTAAGTCTGAGAATTTATCTTTAACATTTTGTTACCCCCTCACCTCTTC
>CAZFDM010000173.1:0-3469 GCA_964517975.1 uncultured Syntrophaceae bacterium | reverse complement strand
CCCACGTTGGGGAGGGGAGGCTTTTTGTGTAAAATGTTAGAGATAAATTCTCAGATTTAAACATGTAAGAATCTAAAGATCGGCTTGGTAAGGGGACCCTACAGATAATTGGTTTTGATACGTAAGGTTTGTTCACTCGTCAGGCCAACGGTTGTTTTTTAATGGGTCAAGCATGTCTTGTTTAAACGGGAGGTAATGTGTTGACCTGAAGGATTTAGTTGAAAATATCTTTTAATCCATTTAGTATTTTCTATGAATGAACAAAGTCTCTTAAAGATTACTTCTGGAGGTTAAGGTGAAGAAGATAGCCCCTTCTATTCTATCTGCAGATTTTAGCCGGCTGGGCGAGGAGGTGAGGGCAGTTGAGTTAGCAGGTGCAGATGTGATCCATGTCGATGTGATGGATGGTCATTTCGTCAGAAATATCACCATCGGCCCTTTGGTGGTAACAGGGTTAAGAAAACTTACATCCCTTCCCTTGGATGTCCATCTAATGATAGAGCATCCCGGCAGGTATATGGAGGCATTTGCACAGGCAGGAAGTAATTGGATTACTATCCATGTGGAAGTTTGTTCACGACTCAGGGAGATGGTAAGAAGGATTCGACAATTGGGGGTGAGACCTGGGGTGGTTCTAAACCCGGCCACTCCATTAAAAATTCTTTACCCGATTTTGGAAGAAATTGATTTAGTCCTGTTGATGTCTGTTCATCCGGGATTTGCTGGGCAGGCCTTTATTCCATCTGTTTTGAGAAAGATCGAAAGATTAAAGAAGATCGTGGAGACCAATCATTATAACTTAGAAATAGAAGTTGATGGTGGGATCAAAGTCGATAACATTAAAGAGGTTTCAAGGGCAGGTGGGGATATTTTTGTGCTTGGCACGGGTATCTTTAAAACCGAAGATTACCGCGAGACCATCCAAAAAATAAGACAAGAAATTGGACAATGAATTTAGAAAATTTCATTGGACTTCTAATTTTTCCCTTTCCGCAGTATTCGTCCGTTAAGGAAAATAAGAGAGAGTTAATGATGTAAGGAAGAATTGGTGGCGGTGCAGGGATTCGAACCCCGGACTCTGCGGATATGAGCCGCATGCTCTGACCAACTGAGCTACACCGCCAAACCTAATAAAATTTTACAGATTCCCCCGATTTTGTCAAACGAAAAATACGAGACCTCTGAAAAAGTTTTTTATATGGGAGGGTAGGTTCAAAACCCTTCGGATGCGGGCATTGATCATTTTAATTTGCTAACCATTTCTTAAAGAAGCATAAGCCTTTTCAGGGAATTAAATGTTATTGCTCAACTTTATAGGTATCCGCCCGAAGGCTTTTTCGCCTAACCCTCCCATACTGGAAATTGATTATTATATACTTTTTCAGAGGTCTCAATACAAAACCCTGATAAAGTTGGTCTATAAAACTTGATTTTAAACATTTTATTACCGATAATAAGTCGACGATTGCTGGAGGAGATAAAAGATGAGGATTGCCTATTTTGACTGTTTTTCAGGGGCAAGTGGGGATATGATCCTCGGTGCGATGATTGATGCGGGGCTGTCGCTGAAAACTTTAAGAGAGGAGTTAGAGAAGCTCCGGGTTTCTGGCCTCCGTTTAAAAACGAAGAAGGTTTTAAAGGCTGGAATAGCAGGAACACAGGTTATTGTGGAACGAGAGAATGAAAGGAGAACCCATCGAAATTTAAAAGAGATGCTATCGATCATTGATCGAAGTCGTTTAGATTCCGAGATTAAGGAGAAGAGTAAAACAATCTTTCAAAGGATTGCCTCTGCAGAGGCAACGATTCACCATATCTCAATAGATGAAGTCCATTTTCATGAATTGGGGGGGCTGGACTCTGTGGTAGATATTGTGGGCTCTGTCCTTGGACTTCGACACTTAAAGGTTGATGAGGTTTGGGTCTCAAGGGTCAACGTCGGGGGCGGGTTTGTGAAATGTGACCATGGAATACTTCCAGTTCCTGCACCAGCCACCTTATCTCTCATGAAAGGAAAACCGATCTACTCCTCCGGCATTGAAAGGGAACTTCTCACCCCAACCGGGGCAGCCATTTTAACTACTTTAGGTTCCAAATTTGGGGAGATGCCACTCATGAAGGTAGAAAAGATAGGGTATGGGGCCGGCCGGGATGAACTTCCACATCCCAATTTGCTTCGTTTGATGATCGGGAATTCTTTGAAGGAGTCAGGAAAAGAAAGGGTAACTGTTATTGAGACCAATATCGATGACATGAATCCTCAACTTTTCGATTATCTCATGGAGAGCCTATTCAAGAGGGGGGCTTTAGATGTTTTTCTCATTCCAGTCATGATGAAGAAGAATAGGCCTGGCCTCCTTCTTACGGTGATCTCTCCTATTGATAAAAGACATATCCTTACGGAATTTCTATTAAGGGAGACAACAACTCTTGGAATGAGGTGGCATGAAGAAGAGAGGGTTCGGGCAGAACGAGAGGTTCTAACCCTTAATACCCCTTATGGGAAGGTCCGATTCAAAATAGCCTATTGGGAAGGTGAAAAGGTGAACCTTTCCCCTGAATATGAGGACTGTAAGAAGATTGCCATAAAGCAGGGGATTCCTTTAAAGGATATTTTTGACGAAGCCAAGCGAGCAGCAATGAAGTGGTTCGAGGGTAAGAAATAATTTTTATGGTTTGAGAGTGAGGCAACGGTCATGAAAATGGCCTTGAATTTTAGATGGTGAGGGCTTATATTTTGAGTAAGGAGGGAAAAAGATGAATATCATAAGGAAATTCTTTTTTATAAGCCTGATTCTTTCCATGATGCTTTTTGGAGTCCATCATGGTTTGGCACAGCCGAAACCATTGACCAATCCACCTACCATTACTCATTCTTATGCTACGGAGAAAGGATATTTTGGTTCGATATGGAAGGTCTATCTTTCTGCAGAGGATCCAGATGGAGATATGTTGAAAATTGCGATTACTGTGGATCAATTAGGTTATGGTCATTATCCAACCGATTGGGTTTATCTTAAACCAAATCAACAAAAACAATTCAAGGGATATCTTCAATGGAATACCTTTAGTTCAAAGACGCACTTTTTAAGGGAATGGACACAGATTACCATAAAGATATCCATTTTTGACAAGGCTGGGAATGAAAGTAATATTGTTGTCTTCCCGTTTGAGTTTGTATCAGGAAGGCCTCAATCCATCCATCCCCCTGCTCCTTTTGACCAGGGAGATATTTCAAGGTTGGGGCATATCACCATTGATCTTTATGAGACCACCATCATGGGTGGAGACGGGAATATCATTTGAGATTCCCCATTTCCATTTAAGATTAGATTCTTACATGTTTAAGTCTGAGAATTTATCTCTAACACTTGAGAACAAATGGTGTCATGCTGAACTTGGTTCAGCATCTTGTTTTGTCCAAAAGGTGAGATCCTGAAACGAGTTCAGGATGACAAGTCTGTTAAAT
>CAZFDM010000172.1:0-15748 GCA_964517975.1 uncultured Syntrophaceae bacterium | reverse complement strand
GCATTCCCCACAACCTGTACATTTCGTTGGATCAACGTAACGAGGTTTTTTCCTCACGGTAATCTCAAAATTCCCTGGTTCTCCTTCCACACTTACTACCTCTGAATAGGTGAGGGTCTGAATATTGAGGTGACGACCTGCCTCAACCAATTTGGGAGAGAGGATACACATGGAGCAGTCGTTGGTTGGAAAGGTTTTGTCCAGTTGAGCCATAACCCCACCGATAGCAGGCGAGGCCTCAACGAGATAGACATAATAACCCGATTCGGCAAGATCCAGCGAGGCTTGAATCCCCGCAATCCCCCCTCCAACGACCATCACGGCTCCAACTTTGTCTACCATATTATCCCCTTTTTAAGTCCAAAACCCAACGATCTAAATTCCTACCTGTCATTATAGCAATCCTTTACTTTGCAAAACTTTTATGGGATCGGTAAGATGACGCCCCAACCATTTCTTAACCTCGCGATGGCCCAGGGCCAATCCCATGAGTTCAGTAAAGTAGAGAATGGGTAGGTCAAACTTTTTACCTACCTCGTTTTCCAATTCATCCTGCCGAGTATCCAGATTGGATTGACACATTGGACACCCTGTCACCACACAATCTGCCTCTGCCTCCTTGGCCATTGAAAGAAGTTTCTGTCCAAGGCTTCTTACAATATCGGTCCTCGTCATCACCAGACTGGCTCCACAACAATCCGTCTTATAGGACCATTGGATCGGTTCAGCCCCTAACAATTCCATCAAGCGGTCCATATGTTGGGGATTTTCGTAATCACGGATTCCGGTGACCTTCGGAGGTCGAACGGTGAGGCATCCATAGTAGCAGACCACTTTAAGACCTGAAAGGGGTTTGACCTTTTTTCTTTTCACCTCTTCCAGGATCGACTCCTCACAGAAGAAGTCCAGGGCATATCGGATGGGGACATTTCCCTGGTAGGGGAATTGAATCCCCTTGGAATGTCGTTCAGAATGGTCTTTAACCTCTTTTTCTGCTGTTTTGAAACGGCTATAGCATGCCACACAAGGCACAAGAAGCTCGAGACCATGCTTCTCCGCAATAGCAAGGTTTCGGGCAGCGAGTTGGAATGCCAAGCCTTCATCGGTACAGTGAGCCGAACTTGCTCCACAACAGGTCCAGTCCTCTAACTCATGAAGTTGAATATTGAGAAGATGGCATACCCCCCGAAGTGATTCATCATACTCCCGTGCTGTTCCGTGTAGGGAACAACCAGGATAATAGGAGACCTCTATCATTTTTTATCTCCTTCTTCAGTAATTTAAATTTCAATCACCAAATTCTCAAAGTCCCAAATCATTCCGACTCACCACTATCCAATCATCCATCATTTCTGATTTTATAATATTTCGTGGAGTGAGCTTTTGCTCATTGTTTAATAATGGGTGTTTGAGATTTAGTGGTTTATTGTTTCTCCCTTTTCTCAAAAGCGCTGAAAATTTCCTTAATCTCCTTTCCACCTCCGAACTTTGATGGAAAGAGTTTGATCTTACCTTTTCGGTACATTTTCAACCCAAGGTTGGCATCTTTGAAAAAGTCTCGGGTTTTGGACTTAAATTTCAGGATGAGGCTAAGCTCGTGGATTCTCCCTTTTGATTTAACCGTGTCCAAAAAAATCGAGTGGAAAATAGGGATGTCCTTTTCTCCTGGCTTGATCCCGGAGGAGAGGGCAATACTTCTTAACGTATCCATGATTTTGGCAATATCGATATTGTTAGGGCATCGAACACTGCAAGTATAACAAGAGGCACAGATCCAAATCGTTTTGGATGAGAGAACCTTTTCTCGATGATTATATTGAATATGGCGGAGGACCTGGTTGGGAAGGATATCCATGGCGTATGCCACCGGGCATCCTGCAGAGCATTTCTGACATTGATAACAGGCTTGAATGGTTTCCCCACTGGCCTGAACGACTTCCGATAAAAAAGAATTTTCTCCTAAGGTGACCGGTTCATTTGAAATCATGACTTAACTTACCTCCATCATGGATTGGTTTTCGATATAGGTTGGAAGCTCAATGATGAAGGTCGTCCCTTCACCTACTTTACTCTTGACACGGATATGGCCTCCATGGTCTTGAATGATCCCATATGAAGTAGCAAGGCCTAAACCCGTTCCCTTTCCTACTGCTTTTGTGGTAAAGAAGGGGTCAAAGATTCTGGTAAGGTTTTCTTCTGGGATGCCTTCTCCGGTATCCGTAAATTCTATCGAGACATATCTTCCGTCTGGGGAAGAGGCTGTGGAGATGGTGAGCGTTCCACTACCATGCATGGCCTCTGCGGCATTGACGATGATATTCATAAAAACCTGTTTTAACTGACTTGCATTTCCTCTGACAAAAGGAAGGAAGGGATCGAATTTTTTGACTATCTTTATATTATGAAAAAGTGCCTGATTCACTAAGAAGAATAGGCCATCGTTAATAGCCCGATTGACATCCGTGGGTTCCATTTTAGGCTCAGTTTGACGTGCAAATTCAAGAAGGCTCTTTACAATTTCCTTACATCGACTTGCCTCTTGAACGATTCGAGACAGATCATTACGCTTTGGGTCTCCTTCCGGGAGATCTTCCATGAGAAGGCTGGAGTAGATAAGAATTCCTCCAAGGGGATTATTGATTTCATGGGCGATGCCTGCGGCCAGTTTCCCAAGGGAGGCCATCTTCTCAGAATTAACCAATTGGAGATGGGTTTCCTCAAGCTTCTTTTCTATCTGAATCCTTGGCCTCAAGTCAGTAAAGATGCCCACGCTGGCTATTTCCTTACCAGCGCTATCATAGATAAGCGTTGCTGAGAGTTGGACAGGGATTTCCTCCCCAAATTTGTTAAGGACATTGAGTTGGGTGGGGATGAATTTCCCAACCCCTCCATAGTCGGGACTTCGAAGTTTTTTCATGATCTCTTTGGCCATTCCAGGGGGGTAGATCTGGGTGATATGAATCTTTCCGATGACCTCTTCGGCCTTGTAACCAGTTAAAGCCTCTGCCCCTTTATTGAAAATGAAAATATTGCCTTTCATATCGGCGGCAATAATTCCATCTACCGAGCTTTCAATCAAGTTCATGAAAAATTGGTTGGCCTCACGAAGTTCGTTTTCGATTCGTTTTCTCTCTGAGATATCTAAATTGATTCCCTGATAACCCGTAATCTCTCCCTTCTCATTTTTAATAGGATAGCCTGTAAGCAATATTGTAATCCTCTCACCGTTTTTCTTCTTAAATTCAACTTCCATGTCCTTCACATAGCCGTCCTGCTCCATCCTCTTCTGGAAGATTCTTCGGTCCTCAGGGTTCACATAGAGGTCCTTAGCAATATCAATTTTTAGAAATTCTTCCTTGGTTGAATAACCCAACATATCCAAGAGGGCCTGATTACAATCTAAAAATTTACCTTCCCTTGTGCTGATGAACAGTCCATGCCTAACCCTTTCAAAGAGGTTGCGTAATTTCTCTTCAGAATCCTTGAGTTCCCTCTCAAATTTTTTTCGTTCCGTGATGTCACGGATGTAGGCGTATGTCTTTACCTCACCTGTTTCGGATTTGGCAAGTGCGATACAGACCTCAGCGTCCTTCACTTGGCCCTGAGGGGTGACAATACACATCTCTGTACAGAGCTTTTCCCCAATCCCTACTCCTCGGGTAACTGTTCCTTCCAGAAATTCTTTATCCTCCTTACCGATCACTGTGAAAAAATTTCTTCCAATCAGATCTTCCTTTGGGATTCCAGTGATCTCAGAGGCCATCTGATTTGCAAAGGTAATTTCAAAGGCCTGATCAAAGACCACAATCCCATCATCCCCCATCTCTGCAATTTTTTCGAACTGCTGGGTTGCCTCTCGGAGTTTTCGCTCCATCTGTTTCGATTCTGTGATATCTCGGAGATAGGCATAACCTTTTCTTACCCCCTGAGGGGTTTGAGATAGGGCAATACAGAGTTCCATCTCCTTGGTCGTCCCTTTAGAAGTCACCAACTGGGTTTCAGTGCAAACTTTCTCCCCATACTGATCGGGGTGGAGGAAGATGTCCTCGAGGAAGGCCTGGCCGGATTTCCCTAATAAAGAGAGAATGGTCATTTGGAGAAGTTCTTCATGGGAGTATCCAGAGATCTCAGAGGCCATTCGGTTGGCAAACTCAATGCGATGATTTTCGTTAAAGACAAGAATCCCATCATTTCCTAACTCCGCGATGGCCTGAAACATCTCCGAGCCTAATTCTCTTTCAAGGGGTTTTACTCGATGGAGATGTCTCTTCCTTTTGGCGGGTAACAGGGGTCTCTTTTTCTGCATACCTTTTTCAAAATAACATAACGATTGAAGGGTGACAAGCGAAGAGAACTCTTTCATAACCTTATCAGTTGACGGTTCAATGGGGATGGATTCACCTGCCATCCCTTAAGACAATCTTAGTTGATCCAAGAGCGGAGGGATAAGGTTTTCCCATCCGATTGGAATAATCTGAACGCCTTGGCAGAAGGATTTCATTTCTTTGATTAAATTGGCAGCGATCCGAATACTCTCCTCCTGTTTATCAGAAGCCCGCATCAACTGGTCAATGATTGAATCGGGGATGAAGGTCCCTTCGATATGTTTATTCATGTAGCGAGCCATGCCAACTGATTTGAGCAGGGTAATGCTGACGAGGATGGGCACTTTAAAGTGAGCGACTTTCTTTGAAAACTTCTCGATCAAATGAACATCGTAAATAGAGTTGGTGATAAAGAATTCAGCCCCTGACCGAATCTTCTTCTCCATATCCATGATCTCCAGGTCGAGGATATGGCCCTTTGCCCCAGCGTTGACCATAGTTCCAACACAAAAATGCGGTTTACCTTGAAGGTCATTTCCTGCGAGGTCATAGCCCTCTTGGAGGCGTTTGGCCGCTCCTAAAAGGCCTGTCACATCAAGGTCGAACACAGGTTTTGCATCAAAATGGTCTCCAATGGAGGGGGGAGTGCCTTGAAGAATTAGGACATTCTTAATTCCCAGGGCAGCGGCATTAAGGAGTTCGGACTGCAGGGCCAGTCGGTTTCGGTCACCGCAGGAGAGATTAAAGATGACTTCTAATCCTTTATCCTTTAAAAGGGTACATACGGAGAGGGACCCCAGTCTCATAATTGAATTCTGAAGATCAGGCACATTGATCGCATCCACACGGCCTCTCAGGGATTCGGCATGTTGGTAAATTTCAGAGAGATTGATCCCTTTGGGAGGTTGAAGTTCGACAACAACCGCGAATTTTCCTGAGTCCAAGCGTTCCTTGAAAGTCATGGGTCTCCTCCCTTTCTTCTTTCTGTCCCACCAATCTACCTATAGGACAGAGAGATTATTAATCCATTTGGTGGATTAGGTTAAAGGGGTTCTTCAATCCCAGAGATTAAAAACCAGCTCTCCTAATCGAATGTACTGTTACTCCCCCAATTTGATCAAGCAGATAGTCTTTTGATCCCTCAAGCAAACCTTATTTAATATAAAAATTGTAGTTCTGTCAATTGGAAGGGATTCTCCTCTTACGCGAGAGGTTGAGGGAGACCTCTTCTTATCTTGCGTATCTCTTTTTAAATGCCTCGTGAATAAAGGACCTTCTTGTTTGATTCCGCCATTCCCTCGGGAGAGTTACTTTGATGATATTATTTAATCGGCCTTGTTTTTTCAAACGCTCATAAATTTCATACCATGCGCATGGAGTTTCCTTGCTCACCTCACATTTTCCATCTTTGGAAGTTCCCCCACACGGTCCGTTAAAGATTGATTTTGCACACCTCGTCACAGGACAGATGCCTCCGGTTTCTCCCAAGACACAATCCCCACACATTCGGCAATTTTCCTCATACCACCCAACCTCTCTGTCTGTACCAACGAAGATGGTGTTAAGAGCGGGAAAGACTGGTCTGTCAGGATATCTTTCGGCAACGAATTGAACCCCCGCCCCACAGGCCATTGACAAGATCGCCTCATATCCCTTAACCATTTCATCTAAATCGGAGAAAAAATCAGCATTGCACTGTCGTTCAATGGTAAATCCATCTATTTGAAAATGAGTATTTTCTATATTGAGCGCATTCTTGAGGTCCTCGTTCAGGAGATAGACCTCCTTCTGGCCCCCGGAAAGGCAAATGGAGGTACACCCCCCACAACCCACATTTAAAATCTTTTTAAAACCCTTCACCATTTCCTTAATCTCTTCCAAAGGTTTTCTCTCAGCAACTATCATTTTTACCCTCCATGTTTGAAACGTTTAATCTCTTCCATGATTACTTTAATCTCTGCCTCCAGAGGTGACATTCTCCACAGAACCGAGGAACTGCCTTTTTATTTTCTTTTTCATACTTTTTATGGCAGAAGATACACTGGTGATGAAAGGCCTTCGAAAGGTTAGGACGAGAACGACGGTCGTGACAGGAAGAACATCGGATTCCCTCTCTTCCCTCTTGAAGCGTGCTTTCGTCTAATATGTTTTTCCCATCCTTGTATTGATGATGACAATCTTTACAGGAAAGTCCTCCCTCCATATGACGATTGTGGGGGAAGAGTACAGGAGGTCGCTCTCTTTTCTTAAAGACCTCAGGGTGATTCAATAAAATATTGTCAGGCTGTGCTTTGAGGTCATTGAAGGCAAACGATGATATAATCATTATGGAAAGGGCTATTAGGTAACCTTTATTTATCATGCTATTGCTCCTATGTATTTCTTTATCACTATCGAATACAACCCTTATGAAAGGGTGAGATAAACTTCCTATAGACCCAAACCTCCCTATGTCACACAGGAACCCCTATAGCCAACTCTCCGAGATGGATTCATCCAGTCGAGGGTAAACCCCTTGAGATCGGCAAATCGTTCTTGCAAAGGTAATCATACTCGGAATATCGATTCCTACTGGGCAATAGCACCGTCGACAAAGGACACAATTTTTCCAAACAATGCCCTTGATGCTTTCCAGAAAATTGTGGTCGACCTTTCCGCCCTTTTTATAGAGTTTCCCTAAAGAATTAATTACCTTATAGGAAGGCATATATTGAGGATCTTTTCCGTGAGTCATATATAAGAAACAACTTTCTGCGCAAAGGCTACAGCGCACACAATGGGAAAGAAGCAATTTCATTTTGCCCTTCTTCTTTTTCAGCATCCTTTTTATTTGATCCGTATCAATCGGTCGGGTCTCTTGTCTTGACATTCCTTCCTCCCTTCGATTTACCCACTAAGACCTACCACGTTCGCCTCCCACGGCCGAAGCTATATTCGCTTCCGATGAAAAAGCGATAGAAGAAGAAAAAAAGCATATGTCCCAGCTTTGTAAAAGGAATCGTTATGAACATTACCTCCCCTGCAAGGATATGCAAGAAAATCAGTGTTTGATAATCGGCCATTTGATGGTAAGCCAAGTAACCTGTAATGAAGGGGGCGAGGGTGATCATCAGGGTTAGATAGTCATATCCTGTGGTTATGGCACGAACTCTGCGTAAGAAGATTCGCCTAAACAGAAAGATCCCTCCACAGATAAAGGGGATCCATGTGAGTAGGTCTGAAATAAATTCAGGGAAACTATAGAAACTTATTCCCCATGCCTCATTCAAGAGTATATTATGCCCCAAGAGGAAGATTGGTATGATAAATAGAGAGATATGAAAAACCCAGGTTAGGACCATCATCAATGGATGAGTTCTCCAGACAGTCTCTTTCTTTAAATAGACAAGCCAATCTCCGACTCTTTGAAAAAATCCCTTACTCTTTGGTTTTTCAGGATTGAATGGGAGATCAATGAAGATAAGTTCCTTTTTTCTGGAGAGGTTGAAAAACTTAAACGTTTGGTAGAGGAGACCCGCAATGAAAATCAAAAAAGAAATCCATATCAGTGGTCCACGAACAAATTCGAACATGAAGACCTCCTTTTTAAACCTTAGGTCTGGGTACCAACTTAGCTCGTTCAGCAATTTCTGGTACCCGATGTTCCCATTCAATTGCCATGAGGTGAATCCCATGGACACCTTTGATCTCTTTCAATTCCTCGATCTGTTCTACACAGATCTTAATCCCTTCTTCAGCTGCCTTGGGTGCCTTGACCATTCGGTCAATGATCTCTTCAGGGATGATAATTCCTGAAACATTTTTTGCCATGTATCGTGCCATACCTCCTGATTTCAGCGGGGTGACTCCTGCAAGGATGTGGACCTTTTCGGTGAGTCCCATATCATTGGCCTGCCGCATCCATTCGCGGAAGATTTTCATATCGTAAATGCATTGGGTCTGGATGAAGTCGACCCCAGCATTTATTTTTTTTGCCAGTCGATGGACCCGCCATTCCAATGGCTCACCAAAAGGGTTTTCAGCAGCCCCGATGAACATTTTGGGTGCTTCATCTATTTCTTCATCGTTTATAAATTTTCCACTATCCCGCATCTTCCGAACGGTGTAGATCAGTTGGATTGAATCAATGTCAAAGACCCCTTTGCTCAGGGGGTGGTCCCCAAATTGTTGGTGATCACCAGAAAGGCAGAGGATATTTCGGATTCCATGGGCATAAGCACCACAGATATCGGCCTGCATGGCTAAACGGTTCCGATCTCGGCAGACCATCTGGAGAGTAGGTTCCAAGCCCTCCTTCATGGCCAGGAGGCAGGCAGCCCAGCTTGCCATGCGAACCACACCTGTCTGGTTATCAGTGATATTTACAGCATCGACGATCCCTTTTAGGTAATTTGCCTTTTTTCTAATTACCTCGACATTCGCCCCACGGGGAGGACCAAGCTCTCCTGTAAAAGCGAAGTGTCCTGCTTCTAAAATCTTTTCAAGATTGCTTCCTGATTTCATGGGTTAAAATCCTCCATTAATATTGTGAGCCTAAATAATAAATTAGAATTTTTATGAGAAATTATTCACAAGAATTTGTAAATTATTTCACCTACCTTGTCAAGAAAAATATAACCCCCTTGTTAGATATTTAAAAATTTTTACAAAATCAGAAGGAATAGCCGCCCTAAAAGCACTGGTAATTTAATTTCTTCAATTAAATTTCATAATTTTTTTAAGCGGTTATGAAAACCTAAGAGGAAGGTACTGGGGGGTAATATTTCAAGGGAGAGATTGTGAAATTGGGCAGTAGATTTATTTTTTAGATTATCGAATAATATCTTTCATGTGAGGCCGTCCCCAATCTTTATTGAAGATGGAAGAGGTCTTGGGCCAACTTTTTTCCTGTAACTGTTTTAAACTCTTTTTCGATAATTGCTTTCAACTTTTCCGAATCTTTGCCAAGCCCACCTTCTTCTATATTGACCAGCCAATCGGCTTCATAAAGGATTTGGAAATTGAGCGTCTCTCTTTCTCTTGGATGATGGTGATGGCCTATAATATCACAGATCTCGTTGATGATCGGCTTCTGAATATTTAGTTTCGTTAAGATTTCTTCCGCAGTGACTTTTCCAAATCTTTCTTGGTCCTCCACAGAGGCCGTTCCATATTTCTCCTCGGCCTCTTTGATTCCTATATCATGAAGATAGGCGGATCCAAGGATTACAAGAGGATGTCCACCTTCTATCTTTAATATCTCTTCTGCATATTGGGCTACTTTAAGGGCATGGTTGATGCGCTTCGTATCAGAACCGAAGTACCTTCTCATTTCATAATCAATCTTCTCCCTCAACCGTTTATTCTTTTCCTCCTTGGTTTTAGCCTTCATCTCCTCTGGCAACCCTTCAATACAGGAATCCCCATAAGGACACCACTCAGCGCATCCAAAATTGATCCTCGGATTGACAATCTCATGCCCACACCGACATCTTCTCTTCACATCAAATTTAAAAAACTCTACACGGTAGCCACATTTTGGACAAGAGATTTCAAAGACATCACCAGGCCTCCAAAACATTGGGTCTTGACCAGGACATCTCATTGTAGGACCTCCTTTCTAATTTAATTTTAATTTCATTTTAAGTGGGTTGCTTTGACTTAAGTCAAATTCCTTTAAATTCCAATAAACCGGGCAAAGGAGATCATGGTTTCTAAGAAAGGTTGAATCCTCTTTTTGACCGTGTTAATTAAAGAATAAAATTGATTATGAGGGTTTAATGGAATATTTAAGGTATTATTTCTACCTGACCAAAAAGAAGTAGAGGTTGAGGAAAGAACGTCTCTTCCCCTCGGTGACCTATTGAGTCTATTCTATGATCACTCTTGGAAAGGAAGCGATAGGATATGGTGACCCCAAAGATCGAATTGCTCTTCATCACCCCAAATGCAGAGAAGATCATAGAGATGGCAGGGCGTACCTCCTACCTATCCTTCGATCGGCAGGGGGAGGGGACGGAGAAAAAATTTATAAGGATGCTTATTAAAAATGGGCACCTCTCCGTTTTGGAACATGCCTATGCCACCTTCAGGATTTCAGGGGTATCCAGGGCATTCACCCATCAATTCGTGAGACACCGGTTATGCTCTTTTATCCAGAAGTCTCAACGATATGTAGACGAAAGCCATTTCAACTATATTGAACCTGACTCCATTAAAAGCAATCCAGAAGCCCATTGCCTCTTTGTTGATTTTATGGATCGGGCAAAGGAGACCTATTCCAAACTTCAGAGGTTAAAGATTAAGAAAGAGGATTCAAGATACGTCCTACCCAATGCGGTGGAGAGTCAGATGGTCGTGAGCACCAATTTTCGCGAGTGGCGATATATTATTGATCTTCGAGGTAGACCTCAGTCGCAGTGGGAGTTTAGAAGGGTGGCCATTGAGGTTTTAAAGATTTTGAAAGCATATGCCCCCACCGTGTTTGGAGATTTTAAGATTGATGAGAAAAAAGAGGTGATCAGAAGAGCCTAATCCTCTTTCCTCACCTCAGGGATGATATTGCCTCCCGAAGGAAAGATTGCTACATCTGCCACGGGCATCTTTTTATAAACCTGACTGATGGCCTCCTCGAGAGAGGAGGAATAGTTAAACTTCATCATCGTTACCTGTTCAGGCGAGAGGCCTTCAGTGACATGGTAGACATCAAATTTTTCAGCCAACTCCTTAAAATAGACAACCTGCATAATATAGGAGATTCCAAAAGATCTGAGATGGTTGGGAATATTTCCTTCAATTAGGCGCCGGTGAAAATCACATGCGCTCTCCTCACTTCCCATCTCTTGAATTAGGGGCAGGACAGGACCTGCCTCTTTCTGCGGAGCCACCCAGATGATGGCTCCCCCGGTGCGGGTGCAGAAGTTTGCCATCGTAAGTGCCTTGGTAGCCTGAACTCCTATCTCTAAGGGGTAAGCAGAGGTGATGGTTACATCGGCGAGTTTATTCAAGGAGACCAGGTAGAGAGAAGATGCATAACGAGATCCCTCTCGAAGTTCATCCATAGGATCGCCTGCAAAGGCGCGAATCACCTCCTTCTTCTCGTTAAGGATTAGGTCAAGTTTAAAGGTCAATCTTGAAAGTCGCCCTGCATCCACAATATCTTCAAAGAAGGGATTCCCCTCCAGTAGGTTTACCCGGCTATTTCGATGACGCATCCAAGTAAAGTGATGATCGGCTACTGACCGATAAGAACAGACCCCGGGCATAACGATTTTAAATCCTCCGCCATATCCAGCAATGGGATGGGGCATGCATTCTCCGACACCAATGATCAGATCGGCAAAGGCGACATGGCGGTTGACCTCAACCAATGTTCCTCGATGTGTCTTGCCGATGATCACATTGTTAGAGGCATGGGGGTTGTGGGCAAAGAGTCGGCCGTTCAGTCGGGAAAGGACTTCCTTTCCCACCTTCATCTCAAGTTGTTCAGGGGAGGGAATGGGATGTGTTCCAAGGGCGCAAATTCCTGTTATTCGCCCATCTGGAATGCCAGCCCGATTGAGACGGTTCATCATTTCCGGAAGAGCAAGATGGGCAGGAGTAGGACGCTGGAGATCATCAAATAGGATGATGACCTCCATCCCAGGACGAGCCAGTTCTTCGATCTTGGGAGATCCTATGGGATAATCAAGAGCCCGCCGAATTTCCTGAAGAGGATCCGTGACCCCTGGCACAAGAGGTTTATCCTCATTGGAGATTAAATTCCATCCCTTTGGAATCAAAAAGGTTTTTCTCTCACTCCCATAATTCACATAATAACTCATTTAGTTAGCTCCTTTTAAGGTTTTTTGTTTTTCAAAAAATAATAGAGTAATATTGTATAGTTGTCAAATAAAAAGTATTGACAAATAAAATTAAACTGGGGTACAGTATACCAAATGAGAAGGCTGGTCATTAGGAACCCGAAGACGATAAGGAAGAAGGTTTATGATTACCTTCGGGAAAGAATCTTGAGTGGCGAGATCCTTCCCCATGAGCACTTGATTGAGGCCAAAATAGCACGGGAGATAGGGACCTCTCGAACACCTGTCAGAGAGGCACTTCATAATTTAGAACTCGAGGGTTTGATCAAATCGATCCCAAGGGTGGGGTATGTGGTCAAACCGATCAGTGCAAATGAGGTGGAAGAGATTTGTGAAATTCGTCGGGTGGTTGAGGAACTTGCGACACAATGGGCAATCGAGAAGGCCCCTGATCGCCTCATTGAGGAGTTGAAAGAAAACATCGCTGTCGCTGAGGAGAGAGTTGCCATGGGAGATGTCAAAGCCTTTGTGGAATTGGACGCTCAGTTTCACGAAATCATCGCCAGGCATAGTGGCAGTCAGCGGCTCCTCGAACTGTCACAGACGTTAAGGCGACATATGTTGCGGTATAGGGTTCAGAGCATCTATTTGGCTGATAATGTCTTGAGGGCCATTGAGGGACATAAAGGAATCCTTCGGGCAATTGAAAAGGTTGATTTAGGGGAGGTTCATCAAGCCATTCGGCATCATTTGAATCAATCGAAAAATGATATCTTGAGGTATGCTTTTAAAGAATCAGTTCAACAAGCTGGAAGCCTTCAGCCTTCAAGAGTGAATAAGGGCTTAGATTCAAGGGGTAGTGATGATTGAGATTAAGTTTAAAGGACAGGGAGGGCAGGGAGTGGTTGTCGCCTCCGAAATTTTAGGGAAAGCCTTTTTTGCTGAAGGGAAATTTCCACAGTGTTTTTCTCTCTTTGGGTCAGAACGCCGCGGTGCTCCGGTTTTTGGTTTTTTACGGGTCGATAAAGAGCCCATTCTATTAAAATGTCAGATCAAACGCCCAGATCAACTGGTCCTCTTCGACCTTAGCCTGATGGAGGAATTAGAAATCCTCCAGGAACTGAAACCAGGAGGAACACTTCTGATCAATACGGACAAGGAGATCGATTCATTTGAAGGGTTGAGACAGTACAAGATTGGTTTGATCGATGCGGTATCGATTGCGAGAAGGGCAGGGGTGGAAGGGGTATTTAACACCACGCTTCTTGGAGCCTATGCCTCCCTGACCCAATTGGTGAAAAAAGAGACTCTGATCGAAGTGGTCCGCCAAATGATCTTCACTAAAACAGAATCCAATATTGATGCCCTTAACGAAGCCTACGATAAGGTTCAAATCTATGAAAGTTTATGCTGAGTCTCCTGAATTAATGATCCCTATCTCCTTTGAAAGCACTGAAGTCATCGAAACCGGCAAATGGGGTTTTCAAAAACCTTACACTACCTCAATGATCGCTCCTTGTGAGGAGGCGTGCCCGGCGGGCATTCCCATAGCAACTTTTATCTATCTCGCAGGAGAGGGAAAATTTCGTGAAGCACTTGAAACGATCTTAAAAGAGAATCCTTTCCCAGGGGTCTGTGGTAGGGTCTGTTTTCATCCTTGTGAGAGCGTGTGTAACCGAAACCAGTATGATGAGGCGGTTTCGGTCAATCCCTTAGAAAGGTATGTATTTGATACCACGATGGATCTTTCTCCGAAACTGAATCCAGCGCCAAACACCGATCCGAAAGAGATTGCCATTGTAGGGGCAGGACCTGCAGGTCTCTCCTGCGCATACTTCCTTGCTCTGCTTGGGCACAAGGTGACCCTTTTTGAAGCTCGGAAGGAACCCGGAGGAGTTTTACGGTGGGGAATTCCCGAATTCAGGCTTCCCAAACAGGTGCTGAAAAAAGAGATCCAAAGGATATTAGGGCTCGGCATTGAGCTGAAAACCGGAGTAAGAGTAGGGAAGGATCTTTCTATTGAGGCATTGAGTCAATTCGATGCTGTCTTCCTCTCTCCAGGAGCAAGCCGGGGCATTCTGCTTGGAATCGAAGATGAAAATCTGATAAAAATCTGGAGAGGGATAGACTTTTTGAATAGAATCAATTCAGGTGAGCAAGTCAGGCCAGGGAAAGTAGTGGTCGTCATCGGAGGGGGAAATACAGCAATGGATGTGGCGCGCTCCGCACGTCGTCTCGGTTCATCCGTTACAGTTGCCTATCGCCGGACGAAGAAAGAGATGCCTGCCATTTCAGACGAGATTGAGGAGGCTGATCAAGAAGGGGTTCGGTTTGAATTTCTGATTCAACCGGTCAAGATCAAGCTCCTCAAAAACCGAAAGATCCGTATCAAGTTTCAACGTATGAGGCTGAGAAAATCGAGTCAGGAGAAACGACCCCGCCCGATTCCCATCAAGGGAAGCTTTGTCATGATGGAAGCAGACCGTCTCATCACAGCGGTTGGTGAGGGCGTTGATCTTTCATGGATCCCACAAGCCCTGATCGAGAAAGAATTTCTTAAACCCATGTCTTCCTTATGGAACGGCAAGACAAAAGTCTTTGCAGGAGGGGATGCCATTGAGCAGCATAGAAGCGTGGTGACCGCTATCTCATCAGGAAAGAGGGCTGCCATTTCAATCGACCTCTCTTTTACAGAAATGAATCCAGAGGAGGTCTTTTCAAATATCAGGGTTGGATCAAAAGGAGCCCTCTCAATGGAAGCCTATCTTAGGGGGAGGCAGACCGGGATATGGGAGGAGCCAAAGGGAGTTGTGTTTTACGATCAGATCAACACGCTTTTTTTTGCGCCCTCAGAAAGGGTGAAAAAACGAAGGATTGATCCAGGCAAGTCTCTAAGGGGATTTTCAGAGGTCCATAGCGGACTTTTACCAGAGGAGGCGGAGCATTCGGCTCTGAGATGTTTCTCCTGCGGGACATGTAATTACTGTTATAATTGTTATTTCTTCTGCCCTGAAGGAGCGGTTACACTGGACCCTGTCAATCAAATAAGGACTGTTGATTTTCAACACTGTAAGGGGTGCGGGACCTGCGCAAAGGCTTGCCCGAGAAATGTAGTAGAGATGAGGCGTGAGGAATGAGAGAGTTCATCACCGGAAATGAGGCGGTTGCCTATGCCGTTAAACTTTGCAGGACTCCTTTGATTGCTGCCTATCCGATTACCCCTCAGACAGGCATTTATGAGAAACTCTCTGAATGGGAAGCCTCCGGTGAGCTCAAAGGGATAATGATGAGAACCGAATCTGAACATTCAGCCATGGCCTCCTGTATCTCAGCGTCCCTTACAGGGGTTAGGACATTCACAGCCACCTCATCCCAGGGACTTGCCCTCATGCATGAAATGCTTCATTTTGCTGCGGGATGTCGCGTCCCTGTAGTCATGGCCAATGTGAATCGTCTTCTGGCTGCTCCCTGGGGATTCTGGGCGGACCAATTAGACAGCCTTTCACAAAGGGATACGGGTTGGATTCAATTTTATTGTGAAAACGGACAGGAGGCTCTTGATACGGTGATTCAATCCTACAGGATAGCAGAACAGGTTTATCTTCCAGCGATGGTCTGTCTGGAGGCCTTCTTTGTCTCCCA
>CAZFDM010000171.1:0-3535 GCA_964517975.1 uncultured Syntrophaceae bacterium | reverse complement strand
GTGTAGCCACACGCCCCCCGTATTTTTTTGTTCTCAAATCCTCATCGATGATTTCGCGAATAAAATCTGTTGAAGATGATTTCTCAGAGATAAACATTCTTTTTTATTCTTACCATAAGCCATCTTTTCTTTCAATACACCAGTATTCAATAGGTTTTTAATCCCTTCAAATCTCATCGGGGAAGGGAATCCTTCGTCAACCTAAAAGAAATTGTGGAGTTTCATGGAATGTGTTATATTTTCTTAAAATTAGGTATGAATGAGGAGGTTAGTATGGCCAAAAAACTAATAGGCCTTGTTGGAGCAGGAATTGTGTTATTTTTGATTTTGAGCGGGGGATTTGCACTTGCTAACAAATCGGCAGTCTCTATTGAGGCTCCTCCAAGTGTACCAAAAGGATCTGAGATCACCCTTCGAGTAACAGTGACCCATAATGGGAATAATTTTCTTCATTATACAAAATGGGTCCAGATCACCATCAATGGTAAAGAGGTTGCAAGATGGGATTATACCTCAGGTAACAGGCCTGAGGCAGCAACCTTTACCAAAGAGATCAAGTATGTGGTGAATGAAGAGGCAGAAATTAGAGCGGAGGCACATTGTAACATTCATGGGAGCGCGGGACCTGCGATCGTAAAGGTTTTAGTAAAAAATTAGAGGAGGAGAGAGGATGATGGATTTTCCAATTGTTCTAATTCTTGGTATATTCAATTTCCTATTAATCCTTTTTCAACTCAGTACGGGAATGCGATGGTTCAAGGTTTCGTTTCAAACCCACAGGAAAACCGGAATCATTCTGCTGACCTCTGCCCTCATCCATGCTCTCTTAGGAATTCTATCCTAATCCATTCCTTACAAAAATCCATTGCATTTTTACTTAAATCTTCTAAAATGGAATTACAAAGGGGGGTGAAGGGATGGAACTTTCAGAAGAGATCAAGGAACATTTTTATCACCCCCGAAATGTCGGGGAGATCGAAAACCCCGATGGTTCTGGAAGTATCAATAATCCAGTCTGTGGAGATACCACCAAACTATATCTTCGGATTAAAGATGGGGTGATTGAGGATGCTAAATTTTTATCCTTTGGATGTGCCGTGACCATTGCCTCTGCCTCAGTGTTCACTCAGCAGATTAAAGGGAAACAGATTTCCCAACTCCTCACTGGAAGCGATGAAGAAGTTATTAAGAGGCTTATCCATCTCATTGAAAGCCAACTTGGAGAAATCCCTTCTTTAAAACTCCACTGCCCTCCTGCAACCGTTCAAGTTTTCCTTGAGGCCATTTCGGAGTATATGGAGAAAGAAAAGCAATTCGATATTAGCACGAGAATAAGAAAAATGATCCCATTAGTCTCTGATTATTATAAAAGGGGGGAAAAGGAAGAGTCATCCCCTTAGGAGTAACAAAAATAAATCTGAACAAAGGAGAAGAAGATGAAAAAGGGCATGAGGATGATGGGGGCGATGGTTTTATTCTTTTTAATAGGGGTTCAAGGACTTTTGGCTCAAGTCGGAGGGATCACAGAGAAATCACAAGTCGTTTTTCAGAAGGATGAGACAGGATACGTTTTTTTTGCGCCAGGGATAGATCTTAAGGCCTTTGACACAGTGGTCATCGGTCCTTTTTCCATCGAAGGGCTTCCAGATATTGGGCCAGGGAAAAAGGAGGAGTATCGGGAGGCTTATCGGAGCCAACTGAAGTCAAAGCTCTCCGCGGCCGGTATTTTTAAGGAAGTGACCGATGATCTTTCAAGGGCCTCCGGACCTAATTCATTAATCATCTCGGGAGACTTTCTCGCCCTTCATCCAGGATCAGCGTCTGCTCGATTTTGGGTTGGTATGGGAGCCGGGAAGGCAGTTGTAGAGATAAAAACTTATGTGAGTAGCGCAGAGGAAAAGAAGATTCTATTGGCCCATCATCTTAGACCCACCAGTGGGGCTCGAGGCGGACTTTTAGGGGCTGGCAGTGGATATGAATATTTACACAAAGGGGTAGATCGAATTTCCACTTTATGCGTGGAATATATTAAGAGGGTCTACCAGACTGGACAAAAAGAGCTTAAGAATTGATTGGACGATGATAGGACCACCTGAGTGGAGAACCCAAGATGATGGGATTCTGAAAATCTACTAAAATGAGTATGGGTTAATGGGGTGAAGGTGGGAAACGAAGACTCTGTTTAATTGACGAACGTCCCTTCTCGATATTTCCAGACAATTAACTTCTCTTTTTTTAACTGTTGGAAAACGGTTCGAATGGTTTGCCTGCTCACATTAAATTGGAGGGCCAACTTTTCCTGGACTAAGCGATCCCCCTTTTTCAACTTCTTAGAAAGGATCATCTTTTTAAGTTTATTGTAAACCTCGGAACTGAGATAATCCCTTTTCAGTTTTTTTTGAAAAATTTCCTTCAAAACCTGCTCGGGTATTTTATTTTTCATCCAAAGCCCCTTTTAAAATTTTATAAAATTTCTAATTTTTAAAATCAACCCTTCATTAAATGCTTCTGTTTCTTTGCAGAGGTGGGGGACATGGTTTCTAAGTTGGCCATAACCATTCTTGCATCCACTGCCATCAACCTATCCTTATAGACAAAAACAGGATTTAATTCCAATTCTTCAATCTCTGGATGTCTTTCCATCAGTTTAGATACCTTTAGAAGGAGATTGACCAGAATGGAAGTTTTTACTGGCCCTTTATCCCGATATCCTTGAAGCAGGGGATAGCCTTTGATCTCCTGAATCATCTCGAGCGCATCCCTTCGATCCACGGGGATAATCCTGAAAGAAACATCCTTGAGGATTTCTACAAAAATGCCTCCAAGGCCGAACATGATGATGGGTCCAAATTGGGGATCCTTACTCGTACCCACAATGACCTCAATTCCTGGCTTTGCCATTTTTTGGACCGTGATGCCCTGAAGGATAGCCTTTGGATATTGACGGCGGATATTCCTTAACATTTCATCGTAAGCCTTCTTAACCTCATCTGGATTTTTCAAGCCTAATTTCACCCCTCCCGAATCACTCTTATGAATGATATCAGGGGAGGCTATTTTTAAGACAACAGGGAACCCAAGCCTTTTACTGATGGAGACCGCTTCTCCTTTGTCCTTAGCCAAGTGGGTTTCTACTACCGGAATACCAGCCTCCTTAAGGATTTCTTTGGACTCATATTCAGTTAAAAAAACCCTTCCCTCTTCCTTCCTCTTACTTTTGGGAGACTTCTCCATCACCCTCCTCCCTTCTTGATGGAGTATCGATAGGCCATGCCAAGCGCCTTAACAGCCGTCTCAATATCTGAGAATACCGGAAAACCTAAATCCTCTAAGCCATTGGCCAACTGATGGATGAGGGAAATGCTTGGCCCATAAATCCAAGTGGCGATCGTCTTCCGGTAGGTTCCCTTCAATTCGTGATAGAATCTTAGATATTCTTCCACAAATTCTTTAAAAGGACTTACCCAGAGGATATTCAAAAGACAATCGATGCGATTATCCTTTAGGACCGTTTTAATCACATCAGCATAGATAG
>CAZFDM010000170.1:0-1719 GCA_964517975.1 uncultured Syntrophaceae bacterium | reverse complement strand
CGTGGGAATATATATTGTCCCGAGAAGGATGCCTCCGAAAATCTTAGAACGCGGATCAAATTGACATTTTTTGGGTAGGGCTAATAGGGATAATAATAATTGGGTTATTAAGTGATAGGGTAAGAGGTCTCACGTTTAGGGAGCAATTTAAGGTTACCGCTCCAAGATTTTCTCCGACATCCCTCTCGGGCCCTTCCTACGAGTGAGTGAGGGATTACGCGAATGGTTATAATTTTCTTCCTTCTTCCCCTTTTTTATGGTATATAAAAGTTAAGTTAGACCATTGGACCAATTTCCCGCGATTCCAAAGAGGATTCCATGGCAAGGGTGATTTGTATTGCCAATCAAAAAGGAGGGGTTGGGAAGACCACGACAGCAGTAAATCTTTCTGCCTCCCTTGCCGTTGCAGAAAAGAAGGTCCTTCTCATTGATATTGATCCTCAAGGAAACTCAACCAGTGGCATCGGTTTCAGCAAAGAACAATCCAATGGGACCATTTATCATGCCCTGCTTCGGGGTTCGGGGCTTCGAGAGATAATTCAGAAGACCTCCCTTGCCTATCTGGATGTGGTCACTTCCAATATGGATTTAATAGGGGCAGAAGTTGAATTGATCCAGGAAAAGGATCGTGAGAGGAGGTTGGACTCTTTAATCAAAGAGGTGGAGTCCGAGTATGATTATATCTTCATCGACTGTCCTCCCTCACTGGGCCTGTTGACAATTAATTCACTCACTGCTGCCCACTCAGTCATCATTCCCCTCCAATGTGAATACTACGCCCTTGAAGGCCTTGGCCATCTGCTCAAAACGATCCGCCTGATAAAACAGTCTCTCAATCCAAAACTCCAGATCGAAGGAATCCTGCTCACTATGTTCGATACCAGAAACAATCTTTCTCACCAGGTGGCTAATGAGGTAAGAAATCACTTTAAAGATAAGGTTTTTAAGACGATCATCCCTCGAAACATTAGGTTAAGCGAAGCTCCCAGCCACGGGAAACCTGTCCTTTTATATGATATTCATTCGAAGGGGGCAGAGAGTTATTTAAACTTAGCCAAAGAAATCATTGATCACGGAAGAAACGATGGCAACTAAAAAGATGGCTTTGGGGAAAGGGTTAGGGGCGCTCCTCCCAGAATTAGGGGAGGAAGAATTAAAAAGGTCTTTCTACTGTGGGATTGAAGAAATCGTTCCGAACCGGTCACAACCCAGAAAGTATTTTGACGAAGCCAAACTTCAGGAACTCACGGAATCAATTAAAGAAAAAGGAATTTTGGAACCCCTCCTTGTCCGAAGGATTGCTGAGGGTTATGAACTCATCGTGGGAGAGAGGCGATGGAGGGCAGCCCAGAAGGCAGGCCTAAAGGAAGTTCCTATCATCATCAAAGAGGTTGATGCTCGAGAGGCCTTGGAACTCTCACTGATTGAAAACCTCCAGCGGGAGGACCTCAACCCCATTGAGGAGGCAGAGGCCTTTAAACAATTAATTGAAGAATTTGGCCTTAGTCAGGGAGATTTGGCTACACGAATTGGAAAGGATCGAACCACCATTACCAATACCCTTCGCCTCTTAAAACTCCCTTCTGAGATTAAAAACGAAATCCTGAAAAATCGGATCACCCCTGGACATGCCAGAGCCATCCTAAGCCTTGATTCGAAGGAGAAACAGAAAGAACTCTGTGCCCTCATTATCAAGAATAATCTTTCGGTAAGAGAGGC
>CAZFDM010000169.1:0-14635 GCA_964517975.1 uncultured Syntrophaceae bacterium | reverse complement strand
GTATAATCGCATAAGGCACCTCCTGGGTTGGATTGGATTTCTTACCCAAGTATATACCAAGTATTGGCCTGGTATATACTGGAGGGCCTTTTAATGATTATCAAGTTCAGGGTGACAAAAAGGCTTTGAAAATTTTCATTTGATTTTCCTCTGGCCCAGGTTGACAGGAAATAAAAATGTGGATATGATGGATTAGAGGTGGTTAGATGGATGAAATTCTTTTCTCGGAAAGGCCCACACTTCGTCAGCCCTACTTGATCATTGGCTTTGAGGGGTGGCCCAATGCAGCAGAGGTTTCCTCCACTGCTCTTGGGTATCTGATTGAACACTTGAAGGGAAAGCCCTTTGCTTCCATTTCCCTTGAAGGTTTTTATCAACTCACTTCGTTAAGGCCGGTGGGGGTCATCCGAGAGGGCCGATTGGTGGAGTTGAAATTTCCAGGAAATCATTTCTACTACTCAAAGACGTCGCAGTCTCATGACCTTATTCTTTTTCAGGGGATTGAACCCCATCTCCGTTGGATGCGGTTTGTAGAGCTTCTCCTCAATCTGGCAGAAGAGTTCGGTGTTTCACAAATTATTACCCTGGGAGGGACTTACGATTATATTCCACACACCCAGCCCCCTCTGGTCAGCGCCCTTTTTAACCATGAAGATTTGAGAGAGAAGGTGATTCAGGCTGGGTTGGGATTGACCGATTACATGGGTCCTATCAGCATTCACACATTTATTCTGGAGGCCTCAAAGAAAAGAGGGTTGAAAGCGGTTAGTCTCTGGGGTCATGCCCCCCAGTATCTCCAGACCAAAAATGTGAAGGTCGTCCGCTCGGTCCTTAGGCATCTGGTAAAATTGATCAAGATTGAGATGGATCTTACTGAGATCGAAAAGGCCAGCGATTATTTCGATCAGCAGGTCAACCACCTGGTGAGACAAGACCCAAAACTCAAAGAGATCATTGACAAACTCGAAGAGGCCTATAAAGGCATAGATCACTTCTCATTTCCTCCTGAAAAAGAGGAGGAATCAAAAGAGGAGAAGGTGGTCTACCTCCAAGCCTTTTTTAAGAGACAGGAAGATGAAGAAAAGAAAGAGGGTTAATCTCCTGGAGAAGGTCCTTGAGGTGGTTGAGTATCCTTTTGGGTTTTCCTTTTGATAGTTCGATTTTTGAATAAAATCCCGTGGGCAGGGCAAAGACATCGATCCCTGCCTGTTTTCCTGTCTCAATATCGGTAAGGGTATCCCCCACGAAAACCGCTTCTTCAGGCAGAAGTCCCATTTCCTTTAAGACAGCGTCAATCATATCTGGAAAGGGTTTATTCCTTGGGACATCTCCTGCGCCCACGATCGATTTAAAATAATTCGATACCCCTAAATGGGCAAGGGCTCCCCTTGAGAACTTACCGAATTTATTGGAAGCAACTCCTAAAAGGATTCCCATGGAGGAAAGACCATCGAGAACCTCTCTGGCCCCGTCTAAAAAGCGAGTCTTATCAAGGTAGACCTCTTCATACTTTTTTCTCATGATGGGGATTCCCTCCAAGGCCTCCTCGGGAGAGAAAAACTGCTTGAGGGTTGATTCTAAATCTGGCTTCAAATAGTTTTTGAGATCGCCAAAGGGGAAGATTTCTCTTCCAAAATATCGGAAGGCTTCTTCCAAACCCAGGTAGATGGCCTCGTAGGATTCGATCAATGTTCCATCTAAATCGAAAATAACTCCCCGGGTACGTTTTTTTAAATCTCCGAGCACATCCTGAAAATCTTGAAAAAAGTAACAAGGAATATCTTTTTCGATGCAGAATCGATAGAGAGAGCCTTTTGCAAAGACCCAATCGACCTCTTTGGCTGCACATCGGTCTGAGAAACCGTTTCCGACAAAAAGAATGAAGTCATATTCCTTTCGATGAGCCTCAACAAGCCTCTTTTTGCATGTTCCACAGAGGCCGCATTCTTCATTGGAGTGTGGAAAGGAGACCTCTATCCTTCCATCCCTTTGGAAATGGCACCCATTGGCATAGAAAGGGATTTCTGAAAGTTGGTGGATTTCTAAGATGGCCTTGATATAGAAATCAAGGCCATCGCTTAAAATTTTAACGTCAATCCCTTTTTGGTGGCAATCATGGTAGAAGGTCGAAAAGGTGGGATCAATCTTACCGTGATGGCCTAAGAATTCTCGAACCTCACTCTCATGAGCCTTCAACCTCTCTGCGATGAGAGAATAGGCCTCCGGGGAGGTTATCTTACCGGTTGTAAAATCTTTGGCAATCGACTCCCAGTCTCCTTTATAGAAATGTCTCACCAAAAGATAGGTGATATCCTGGAGGCTGATCGTGCCATCGAAATCGCAAAGGACCAAGCTTTTCATATCCATTTAGGGCTTCGAGAATTCAAGCCTGCCGATCATTGGGTGTTTAAACTTCCCAGCCAATCTGGTTTTTTTTACCTATTGGGATTTTAAACTTTTTTTTCAACTGCTGGGCCACGAGGTCTGGAACCAAACCTTCCACTGCCCCACCTAACCGGGCCACCTCCTTGATCGTTCGTGATGAGACGAAGAAGTAGTCTTTGCTGGTCATCATAAAGAGGGTATCCAGGTGGGGATTCAGGCTACGGTTCATGGAAGCCATATGAAATTCATATTCGAAATCGGAGGTTGCGCGAAGGCCTCTAAGAAGGGCCTTTGCATTGGTCTTGGCAACATAATCGACCAGAAGCCCTTTGAAGCTATCCACAATCACATTGGGCGTGTCTTTGAAGATAGCCTTGGCCATCTCTAATCTTTCCCGAACCGAGAAGAGAGGACGTTTTTCTGCATGAACGGCGATCGCTAAGATCACCTTATCAAAAATTTCAAGGGCCCTCTCTACAATATCAATGTGACCATAGGTTAAGGGGTCGAAGGACCCTGGATAGATGGCAACTTTCTCCATAGTTTCTTTTCTCCTTTCAGTCCTCCTCGAGAGGAGGTTTTCTGTGAGGCGATAAAAAAGAGAGCAAGGTATCCCCGATCTTTCTTTGGCGAATGAGATTGAATTCGCCAAGGCCCTCAGGGAGGGTCTCTCGCCGGTCGTGTTGAATAATCAAGATCGAATCCTCATGGTAGATCCTCTGGGAGGACAATTTCGCAAGAGTCCTTTGGATCAGTCCTCTCTCATAAGGAGGATCGATAAAGATTAGATCAAAACGTTCGCCCCTCTGGTTGAGAATCCCGATCGCCCGCAGGACATCCTTCGGAAGGATTTCCGCCCCTCCTGTCAGGCCACATCGGGAAAGATTTTTCGTGAGAAGTTGAAGGGCCTGCCTCCCTTTTTCTACAAATACTATTCTCTTTGCCCCACGGCTCAGGGCTTCTATTCCCAAATTCCCAGTTCCAGCATAGAGATCCAGAACTGATTTCCCCTCAACCTCATTTCCGAGGATATCGAAGATGGACTCCTTTATCCGATCAGATGTGGGCCGTGTTTGAAAACCCTTGGGGGTCGCAAGCCTTCTTCCCTTTAATGTCCCTCGAATGATACGCATTTCCAATCAGGCGAAATGGGCCACGGGCATGGCGCATAGCCTTCTGCTCTATGCCCTATGTTGATGGATCAGTCCTTTTTAGTTCCAGCACTTCCTTAGCCATGTTTTCCAGATGGGTTCCTTGCCAGTAAATCCTCATGCATTGGGGACACTGATAAAAATCTTTCTGTTGAGAGAAGATAAAATCTGGAACCTTTCCCTCTGCGGTTTCCTTTGGAATCTCTTGGAGAATGGTATTACAGAGCAGACATCGGGAAAAAGGAGTTTCCCCCTCCAATGAAATATAACCTTTTTGGATCAACTCCTTTAACTGAAGGGTTGGATGATCACTGAGCACCCTGAGGATGAGATCCTCTGGCCTTTTAGGAATTAATTTCGTGTTCCGGGTGAGAATCGTCCGGCCCTCTTGCCTACCCAACCGAAGGATTTGATAGAGATCCTCTCCTTGATAGTAGAGAGTGTCGTATCCTAACATTCTTAATTTTTTTGCCAGTTTCCCCAACATTCGATCAGCAATAAATTTCATTGTCTGAATTCAAATTAAAGATACTTGCCTATGATCGGTTCCAAATCCTTTTTGGTCTTTTCTGGAATCAATTTTTTATTGGTGATCAATGCATATTTCAGGGCATGGGCACAGAGGCATTCCCTCTTTTCGGGTAAGTGTTTTACTGCAATTCGAATGGCGGCCTTTGCAGTTTTTGAACTTTGGGCAAGGATTCGAAGAACCTCTCCGATGGAGACATCTTCGGCCTCTTCGTGCCAGCAGTCATAATCCGTAGCAAACGCGATGGTGGCATAACAGATTTCTGCCTCACGGGCAAGTTTTGCCTCTGGCAGATTGGTCATACCAATCACATCCACGCCCCAGGTTCGATAGAGTTTTGATTCAGCCCTCGTTGAAAATTGAGGCCCCTCAATGCATAGATAGGTTCCCTCTTTATGAACCTTGGCTCCCACCTCCTCTCCTGCCTTGATAAGAATCTGGCTGAGGGATGGGCAGACAGGATCCGCAAAACTGATATGGCAGACCACCCCATCACTGAAGAAGGTATTGGGACGTCCTACGGTTCGGTCAATGAATTGATTGGGGATGACCATATCCCCTGGATGGATCTCCTCCTTCATAGAGCCGACTGCGCTGACACCAATAATCCATTGCACTCCCAACTTCTTCATCGCATAAATATTGGCCCTGAAGTTGAGGGAGGAAGGTTGAATGCGATGCCCCCTCCCATGTCTTGGAAGAAAAGCAATCTTTACTCCCTCAAGTCGGCCGATAATAAATTCATCTGAAGGGTTTCCAAAAGGAGTGGTTAAAGAAACCGTTTGAACATCCTCAAGCCCTTCCATTTCATAAAGACCTGAGCCACCGATGACGCCAACCATCTTTTCAACCATAACTCTCCTCCTTCACTGTAGAAAATGTTAATTGATTTCTAAGACCCTGTCAAACCCGAGGGAGGAGACCTCTGAAAAAGTCCTTTTTAAATGGGAGGGTAAGATGCGGGCCTTTATCATCTTAATTTGCTCATCATCGGTTTAAGAAAATTTGTAGCGAAACCTTTTATGGGTTGGTTTTTGTAGGGTAAGCCCTTATGGCTTACCGAATATCTTAAAGTCGATTGATTGAAAAAGATAAACCCGTTAATCCTCTTTTAAGCAAAAGGGAAACCATTTCCTCAGGAAAAAGAGGATTGAATCTCTTTAGAGAGATGATGGGCTTTTCGGAGGGGTTCGGGAGTGCGAAACCCTCGGCAGGTCTCAAGAATCATTTGGATACTGGTGTTAAGGTCGATTCGGTGCCCAGGAGAAACGAAGACGGGTTTCACTGTTTGCCGGGTTCGAACCACCGCGCCCACCTTTTTCCCTTTCAAGTAAACCCATTTAAAACTTCCTTTTGATGGCCCAGGAAATTCAAACTCCTTTAAGAGAGAGGTTTTGGCGCATCCAATGGTGGGTAGGTCTAACCAGAGTCCAAGATGAGAGGCCAACCCAAACCCTCTTGGGTGAGCAATGCCATGACCTTCTAAGATCAGTAGATCAGGTCTCACCCTTAAACCCTGAAAGGCCTTAATGAGGATTGGCCCTTCTCTAAAACTAAATAATCCTGGAATATAGGGGAAGGATACCTTTCCATGAGCAGTTGCTGTATCAACCAGCTCCATTGAGGGATAGGAAAGAACTGCGATGACACCGAAAAGAGACTTCTTATCTTTCGAGTAGGCCACATCTCCTCCTCCGATCGCATTTACTTTTAGGAAAGTATTTTTCAAAACGATCCGATCCCTCAAGGTTTCCTGAATCCGGATAGCTTCTTCCACGCTGACATTCCAAGAATGGAGTGGTTTCATCATCTCGCCATTCGCCTACCGCTCATTGCTCAGCGTCTTTAAGTGGAGGTGAAACCTGTTCGATTTGACCTTGATTTACCTTTAGGATGTAGAGGGTTCGAATTGGTCTCCCGACTTCATCAAACCCCTTCAATCCAGTCACCCCCTGAAAGCCTTGAACCTTATAGATCTCATCTTTTAACTGAGAAGGAGAGGAGAGCGTTTTGGATTGAAGGATTTCTTTTAAAAATTTAATTCCATCGTAACCAAGGGCTTCAAGAATTTCAGGTTCTCTTTGATAGGCCTTCTTAAACTCCTGAACGAAACTCGAAACCAGGCGAGAAGAGCTTTTTTTAAAAAATCCATCCACAAAAATTGACCCTTCAACCCCTCTTCCGCCAATCGAAATCAAACCAGGACCGTTCCATGAGTTAATCCCTAAAAAGGTTAGCCCTTTTATATCATAATAGGCCATCTGGGAGAGAATCATCCCTACACGTTCGTGAGTATCCGGAATGAAAAGCGCATCCACCCTCACGGTGGCTTTAAATTCCTCACTTCTTTTTTTCTTGGAGTCGGGTTGTGAAAGAGGCTCTAATTTAAAAAATGTTTTAATTTCCTGGCTAAAATCGGTCTGATGTTCTTGGTAAGCCACCATCCCTATCATCTTTCCGCCCCGAAGCCTTACCTCTTGAGCAAAGAGGTTTTTGAAATGAAGCCCATAGGGAGAGTAGGGATAAAAGATCCCGAAGGTATGGTGCCCCAGTTCTTTAAATGCATAGTCCAGAAGGGTAACGACCTGTTCAGATGGGGTAAAGGAGACCTGGAAGATAAACTCTCCCTTCCCAAAGATGGAGTCTTTTGGGGATAGGGTGAGCAAGGGGATTCGCAACTGTTGGGCCCTCTTGGCTGCCCTCTCGATATTAAGGCTAAGAATGGGACCAATGATAGCAATGGCTTTCTCCTTGATGGCCAAGGTCTCTATGGCCTTTTCTACCTCTAAAGGGTCTCCTTTGGAGTCGTGGACCGAAAGCGAGATTAGGGGAATACCCTCTTGAGTTTGGGCTTCGTTTATCGCCATTTGAATGGCTTGAAGAACTTTTTGACCGAAGGATTGATAGGGCCCACTTAAAGGGAGGATCACGCCTACGGTATACTTGGATTTAATAGATATTGATCCGAGAATCTCTATGACCGATGAGAGATAATCCACTCCTTGATACTCTTTTTGGATCTCGATCAGAAGTTTTTTTGCCAGAGACTCATTTCCCTCTTTCCGGAGGAGTTGAGCCCTTCTCAGTTTGGCGTATCCCCCTGCATAGGCACCTCGATAGAATGATTCTATTTTGGATAACTCATCGATAGAGTCAATAGGATCGATAATGGAACGAACTTTCTTTTTGAGTTCCTCGTTGGATTGTCCTGGAACGAGGATTCCTTTCCCATACCAGTGGAGGGCGAGTTGAAGGTCATTTAATTCGAGATGGTTGTCCCCTAAAAGGGTAAAAACCTTAATCATTCTCGATGGGGATAGAAAGGTAGGAAGGAGTTCGGTCAGTACTCGAATGGCCTCTTGAGGCTTCCTGAGGAGGGTATAACAGATTCCCATCCTGAATTTTGCTTCGTTAAAAAGGGGGCTTTTTGGGAATTCGGTTGTCAATCTTTTAAAACGCCAAAGTGCCTTTTCTGGTTCACCTTTGGAGAGGAGGATCTCACCTTCTCTGAAAAGGGAGGCGTCATCGGGTTGGGATGGGGGTTGGGCCAAGAGAAGGGTAGGGATAAGAAGCAAAAAAATGAGGGGAAGGACCGATTTCCATCCTTTATCTCTCTTTTTGGCCAACAGGCATAACATAATAAATCTCGGGTAGATAGCGATAGGCTTCGTTGAAGTCAATCCCATATCCTACGACAAAGACGTCCTCAATCTCCTTTCCAAGGTAATCGACCTCTACCTCCACCTCTCTTCGAGCCTTTTTGTCGAGAAGGGCGCAGACTCTTACCGAGCGGGGATTGAAGAGCCATAGTTGATCTTTTAAATATTTGATCGTTAAACCACTATCAATGATATCCTCAACGATGAGGACCTCTTTCCCTTCGATGGGGATTTCGATTCCTTTGGTCAGCGTGATGAGACCGGATGATTTCATTCCTGCCCCATAACTGGCCAATCGGACAAAATCAATCTGGACAGGAATCCTTAGGTGGCGGATTAAATCCGAAAGAAACATGAAGGCTCCTTTGAGGATACAGATGAGAACCAATTCCTTTCCTTCATAATCCTGGGAAATTTGGTCAGCCAGTTTTTTTACGATCGATGCGATCTGCTCTGCATCAAGCAGGCGATTCAGACGATATTGATCCATAGGCCTTCATGACAGAAGATTCATTTAAAAGACTGGATGAGACCCGACATAGTAGATCACAAGGCGTGCTCAAGGACAACGATTTCCATCTGCTGAGGAAGTTTCTCTTTCTCAAAAGAAATTTCGCTCACCTTGGGTCTTTTCACATTGGTCTTCCCCTTTAAAAAATCCTCAACCGGAGCAATAGGAAACCCGCATTTCTCTGTCTTAAAATGCATCGGAATGAGGACCTTGGGTTTAATCTGATCGGCCACCTGGCCTGCCTCTTTGGGATCGATGGTAAAATATCCACCGACCGGTATGAGGAGGATATCAATAGGACCGATCTCGGAGAGTTCTTTTTGACTCAAAAGGTGGCCTAAGTCCCCTAAGTGACAGACCTGAATGCCATCCACCGTGAACGTGAAAATGGTGTTTTCCCCTCGCTCACTTCCCTTTGAGGGATCGTGATAAGTAGCAATTCCTTTAAAGGGTATATCCTTGACCTTTTGACTCCCCTTCTCCTTAATTACTCTTGGTGAGCCCGGAAGACTTTTGGTATCATTGTGATCCGCATGATCGTGGCTCGTAAGGACGATATCCGCATGGTCCTTGATCTGCCCATAGGAGAGCGCTCCGCCATATGCCCCGGATTCATATGGGTCTGTAATAATCGTCACCCCCTGGTTGGAGGTAATTAAGAAGGCTGCATGGCCATACCATTTGATCTTCATCGTTTTCCTCCCTTTCTTCCTCTCTCCATTGGGGAGAGGATTGAGGTGAGGGGGACGGAATCTTCGGCATTTCTCAATATTGCTACGTTTAATTTTCCACTCCCATTTACCTAAAATCCCCCTCACCTCTGCCTGCGGTAGGCAGGCTAACCCTCTCCCCGACAGGTAGAGGATAATTTTCAAAATCTATTTTTGTGAAGCCTTAAAAAAAGTTATGGTCAATATAGTATAAGGTTTTAAGATATATCATAATGAATTTAATGAGAGGTCCCCTTTAGACGACTCAATCTTTCATCATAATTTTAAATGGACTGATTGTTTCTTACCAGTCAAGGTGCCTTTTTTGTCCCGACGGTCATCAATCTTTATAGTGGTGAGGACGCGATGGACTCCTTTTTTAAATGGGACTTCATGCATCTCCATTGCTATGCGGATGAGTTTTCCCAAATCTCCTTCCATGTTTGTTCCCATGGAGGTGAGTTCATATTTTATTTTTTTCCCTTTTAAAAGGCGCACGCAATCGGCCACATAGGAACTCAGACTGGTGCTGGCCGTTCCAATGGGAACGACACTGATTTCTAAGACGGCCATAGGTCCTCTCCTTATAAATAAGAATTTTCTATTAATCATTATCATTGAAAGAACTCTATTGTCAATGGGTTTAAAAGAAATAATGAAGGAGACCAAAAGGACTAAAATTTTAATCGTTTAATTTTAACTCAAATTGTGTTATCATTTTTTTTAATGGCCCCTCCCCAAGAAGTCTCTACCTTGATTGCCTTTGTTTCAGGGATCCTCTCCTTCATCTCCCCATGTGTCCTTCCATTAATCCCCTCCTACCTTACCTACATTACAGGGATATCATTTAAAGAACTCACGGAGACCCATTCCAGATCCAAGTTGAGATGGATTACGGTATCTCATTCCATTCTCTTCATTCTTGGATTTTCCATGGTCTTTGTTCTGATGGGGGCCTCAGCCTCTTATCTTGGTCAGTTGGTGGTTCAATATCAAGTCTGGCTGATGAGGGGAGGAGGGGTTTTAATCATCCTCCTTGGCCTCCACTTTATAGGGGTCTTCAATATTCCATTTCTCCAGATGGAGAAGAGGGTTGAATTGAAAAAGAAACCCCTTGGTTATTTTGGATCCTTTCTGGTAGGAGTCGTTTTTGCTGCGGGCTGGACCCCCTGTGTGGGTCCTATTCTCTCCACCATCCTCATCTATGCAAGCACCCAACAGAGCTTCTCGACGGGCGTCTTCCTCTTGGCCATTTATTCTTTGGGCTTAGGGGTTCCTTTCTTTCTTGCCTCCATCGCCTTTAACTCATTTCTCTCTGCCTTAGAGAGGCTCAAGCGGTATATGAGGGTTGTTACCATCGTCAGTGGCCTTTTTCTCATCACGATTGGGATTCTTTTCATCACCGATCTTTTTGCAAGACTGAATGCCTTCTTCAACCTGTTAGCCGCTCCCTAATCCTACCTCGCCAGGGAAAAACATTGGTCACCGTAATACCTCACTCACTCGTGGGACAATATATATTCTCACGCTTCAGGAAGGGGTTACTGGTCTCAACCATTATTGTCGGACGCTCACTAAGGTAAAGATTCCGATCAGCCCAAAGAGTAGGGTTGGAGTCCATGAGGAGATGAAGGGAGGAAGGACGCCTGACCTGCCGAAAGAAAGAAAGATATAATAGGTGATCCCATAAGCAAATCCGATCATGACACTGATCCCTATACTTAGGGCCATTCCTCCAGAACGTCCTGACTTAAGAGCAAAAGGGATACCGACCAAGACCATAATGAGATTGAGAAGGGGGTAGGAGAGTTTTGAATAAAGGTCGACCCAATAACGGGTAGCGTCATAACCTGCGGATTGGATCTTTTGAATATAGGTCCGAAGCTCCGAATAACTCAATTCTTCGGATTTCTGTTCAGCATTTTGAAATGAGGCCCAATCCTCCTGGATTGGGAATTCCATCTCTTGGAAAGAGGTCATCTGAACAGAGCCACTTTCATCAAAATCTCTTACGGTCCCCCTATAAAAATACCATTTTCCATCTATCCATTTTGCCTCCTTCGCATCGATTCGCCTGATGCACTGGAACTGATCGTTGAATTCATAGAGGGTAATGCCTTTAAGGATTTTTTCCTTCGGGTCAAGGAGTTGAATATTAAAGATACGATGATTGCTTCTATACCAGATCTTATAATTCTTAAAGAAACTCGTCATGGGTTCCCTTCTTACTTTGACGGATAGAAGATATCGGGTCTTCTGACTTGTATAAGGGACAAGATACTCATTCCCGACAAAGGAAATGAGGCTAATCAAAAAGGCGATAAAGAATAAGGGCAATGTGATTCGGTAAAGGCTGATTCCTCCAGCCTTCATTGCCGTGATCTCGTTGTGTCTTGAGAACGTGCCTAAGGTGAGGAGGGTGGAGAGCAATATCGCATAGGGAAGGGTCCATTGAAAGATGACCTCAGGAACCTTGTAGATCAGATATTCGAAGATGAGGTAGAGGGGAGCATGATACTTTACAAAGAGGTCCATCTTCTGGAAGAATAGAACGATCACATAGATCAGGATCAGGCTACTTAAACTCAAGCCAAAGATTTTGAGATATTCATAAACGACATATCGGGTGATAATTCGGTGAGGGTTAGCCATTGCCCGAAAGCCCCTTCCACTTTCTCTGAAGAAGATCCATTAGACCGGTGAGCCATAGGATTGGTTTGAAGGGTGATTCATTGGCGGTTTTGATAAGAAGGTAAACCCCTAACCCTCCAAACAGGAGGTTGGGAGCCCATGCGGCAGTTAGGGGAGGGAGAATTTTTTGGGCAGCAAAAATCTCAAAGGCAATGGAACAGATATAATAGGCCATTAAGATGAGGATGCTGAAGATGAGCCCGTAAGATTTAGCTGATCGCCTGGGCTGAATTCCCAAGGGAACCCCAATGAGGCCAAAGACCAAACAGGCAAAAGGGATGGCATATCGCTTATGGATTTCTACCTCTAAGGGAGCTGTGTTTGCTCCCTTTTTTTTCATCCACTCCATCTTTTCCTTAATATCCTCGATCGACATCTCATATTCTTTCAATTTTTTCCCCAAAGAGACAAGGGCCTTGGACATCTCTAATTTTAAATCATAGGTGTCAAATTTAATCTTCTGGAATACGTTTGTCTTAGGCTCGAGGCGATGAATATCTCCACTGACAAGCCTTAAGATGATTTCTTGATTTTTAGGTCGGTTGATCAGAAAACCCTCCCTGGCAAAGATCGTATTGAGTCTTCCCTTGTCCCTCTCATCGTAGATTAAAATTCCTTCCATCTTCTTCTCTTGGAGGGGAATCCGGTCTACATAGATGACCAGACCCTCAAAGAGGTCATTAAAGACCCTCTCCTTAATCTCGACATTTGTCTTTGATTGAGCAATCAGGTAGAGGGTGGCTTTAAATCCTCGATTCCCCCAAGGAAGTCCATAAAAGACAAGAAAACTTGTGAAAAGACAGGCGAGGAGGGAAAAGATAAAGACTGGTAGGAAGAGTTGATAGAGACTCACCCCAGAGGCCTTAAAGGCAGTGATTTCGCTATCTCCTGATAATCTTCCGAAGGCAAGGAGTGTTCCCAAAAGGACAGCAATAGGGATGGTGAAGGTAAGAAAGGAAGGGGAGATGAAGAGAAAGATCATGAGGACATCTTTTATATGACTTTCACGACTCACAATTAACTCGATCATTTTAAGAATCTTATCCATCAGGAGGATGACTGTGAAAATCCCAAGCCCGAGGAAGAAGATGGGGAGAATCTCTTTAAAAATGTAGAGAAACGTTGTTCTTTTCATTTCAAACTATTCTAAGAAAGACCACTATCGATGTCAAGGAACGCCTTGGAGGCCTGTGAAAAGGTCTTAACTCATTTCGAATGAATGTGACTTTATCCTTACTTTCAGACCCAATAGATGTTCTCTCTATTTTTTATAGAGTTACTGTAGTTTAGCAAATTTTAATTGCTAAACTGTCATGCCGAACTTGTTTCGGCATCTAAAAACCTTATAAATCAAAGATTTATGAGACCCTGAAACACCCATTAAAAGGCCCTTGTCAAGAGAAAAGAAGTTCCCGGTAGCAAGAGCCGGGTAGTTCTCTTGCAAACTTAAGCCCTGGATACACTGCTTGCTTGGTTTTGCTTGTGTTTTATCGTTATCCCCGTCCTTGCCATTGCCGACTTTTTCGTTTAAGGAGTGTCAGCTTTTGCTGCACCAAACACCCATCAGGATCAAGGCCAAGGGGTGGAGAAAATCCCCTTTTTTGAATAGCGATTGTGAGCGGAGAGCCCTTCGGGATCTCCGCGAGCAATCCATTGTTTCGGCTATTCGGGCCCCTTCCGTCCTCAAGGACGGACCAGAAAACCGTCGGTTCCATTCCGTGTCCAGAAGGGGGTCACAATCTCATGGTTTGGCCAGTTTCGTTATGGCTCACGGCCTGGGCAGCAATGCAGAGGATAACGTGATAATTGGGTGGAAGGGTCGGCCAATCAAGTTCCTGGTTTTTCCAGTTTCAGATTGGGGCTCAACCCTTCCAGCCAAGACATCAAGCGAACATTTTCGCCTCTTCAAAAGGTACGTTATCGCGCATGATATAATAGGCTGCCCTGGCCAACTTATGAGCCAACGCGTTATGGGCTATGGCGGCGTTGCCCTGATTCAGTTTGCGGTTATAAAACTTTCGACTCGCCGAATCGAAACGCCGGGCATATTCAGCTGCCTCCGAGAAAGCCCAAGCCAGGTATTTGTTGCCATTTTTGGCATTTCCTCTTCCTTTTGCCTTTTCGTTACTGAGCCAGCGGCTTTCTACTTTTCGACAATAGGATGCATAGTTGCCTACTTTTGGGAACCGATCCACAGGGCCGGTTTCGAGCTGGATCGTCAAGGCCAGAATTTTACCGACTCCGGGAAGGTCCAGGAGCTTGGCATAAAAGGGTTTGTTCTTCGCCTGTTTCAGAACGGCCGATTCTACTTTGTCAATCTGGACGGTCAGAAAATCGATCGAGGCTTTACTGGTTCGGACCACAAGAATCACATTGTCTCCTTCCGGCAAGCCAGAGATAAAAGTATCAAGCGATTCGTTCTTGATGCGGTAGGATCCCATTTGAAGTCCAAAATTTCGAGACAGAATATTTTTCAGGCTGATAATCAATGAAGTCCGAAGCTTTACCAGATGGAAACGTTTTCTCAATAGATCCCGCAAGGGGCGGTCCTCTTTCGGGTAGATGTAACCCTCCTTCAAGGTTCCAAGTCGAAGGAGGTTGGCCAGCCAGAAGGCATCGTGATTGTCATCCAGATACTTCAATCCAGAGTATTGTTGGATGGCGGAAGGATTGGCCAGATGCACTCGATATCCATGATCCATCAGGGCATCCACGAGCCAATACCAGTTGTAGGTCGATTCTACTACAACTCCAGCAATTTCTGTGCGGTACGGTTCCAACGTGGCCAGAACAACTTCACGATCGTTGACGAGTCTCTTTTTTAGAATGCGTTTCCCTGCTTCATCCATAATTGCAGCCGTCATGTTGTTTGAATGCAAATCGATTCCGCTGTATAATCGCATAAGGCACCTCCTGGGTTGGATTGGATTTCTTACCCAAGTATATACCAAGTATTGGCCTGGTATATACTGGAGGGCCTTTTAATGATTATCAAGTTC
>CAZFDM010000168.1:0-5620 GCA_964517975.1 uncultured Syntrophaceae bacterium | reverse complement strand
TTGGTCCTTTTGCTGGAGGATGTCTTCGATCTTAAACTTAATGGCTGTAAGTGTCTGACCTACTCCGTCATGGAGGTCCCGTGCGATCTCCCTTCGCTCATCTTCTTGAACGGTTAGAAGCTGGGAGGATAGATGACGAAGTCGGTTTTCCGATTCCCTCAAGGCCTCTTCCCATTCTTTTCTCAAAATAATTGTTGCAAGAGTATTGGCGATGGCATTTAAAAAGGACTCCTTTTCTTGACCTGGGCGTTCTCCTCTGTCCAGATAGAGAGTGATCATTCCAAGAATTCTTTCTCCAAATAAGATGGGAGCATGATAGTGAGAATGGGAGGGGATCCCTCCATAGGAGATATCATGAAGGTCTTCTAAAGCATCGGTGTACTGAATTTTTTTAGTCAAGGCGGTTTTCCCACAGAGACAAAGGCCAAAAGGGACTCGTGCGCATCCTTTTTGAATGGATTCTGAAAGCCCATGAATGGCTTTCATGACGAGAGTGTTACCCCCTTCTACCATAAAGATGCAACCCTTCGCTTCGTTAGAGATCCAGGGGCTTGTGACTAAAATACGAAGCGCTCCTTCAAGAAACTCATTCAAAGGGATATCTTCCAGAGAAAGGCGAAGAAGAAAGTTGATGGCCTTTTGTATTTCATAATTTCGATGAAGCTCCGATTCCAGATTGAATCGATGGATGGTTTCTCCCACCAGGGGAGCAATGGCTTCTAAAAATTCAATGGTTTTAAGAGGGATAAGCCCCTCTCGTTCATCGGTTAGATGAATGCTCCCAAAGACCTGATCATGGTATTTGATTGGAATGATAGCGAAGGAGGTAAATCCTTTTTGGGGGCACACTCCACGATATCTCGATCGTTCCCTCTCGGAAAGGTGGTCTATAAATTTTTTAATATTATTACTATAAAAGGACCCATACGGCGTAGAAACGGGGATTTCTTGGGGATCGAGATTCCCACTGACCACCCGTGTGCAGACACACTGATCACGATTAAGGCATAGAAGACTTTCTGATTTCCAGAACTCCTCACTAAATCCCTTATAGGATTCGTATGGAATAAATTTGTGCTGATCTAATATCCTGATTCCTACACATCGACAGTTCGCCCATCCTTGAATCAAGTTGATGAGATCATCAAGAAACTCTTTTCTCGAGGCCTTTCTGGTAAAAAGATTCAGAATGGCATTATTAGCCTGGATTACTCTCGATTCTTCTTCGAGTTCCTTTAGGGCCCTTGAAAGTTCTTCTGTTCTCTTTTGGACCATTGTTTCCAATTTTTCCTCATTCCGTTTTAAATCCCTCAATAGGAGATGAAAGGGTTTGGAAATGCCTGTCTCTATGAGTGCCTTATAAATGAAATAGAAGGAAAGGACCTTAAAATAATGACCAATCAGGTTCGAAAGTCCATACGCATGGACGTAGAACGTAAAGAAAATTTCAGATGCGATTGTAAGAACAATCGACCCCGCAACCCATGTAAAGACATTCCTTTCAAATTCTTTTTTATTTTTATAGAGAAGGAAAATCGAAAAGATAAGGATAAGGGATATGATATATTCGCTGATCTTTTTGAAGGAAGTTAATCCTGCTCCTTCGATGAAACAGGTGGGAAATACCTCCCAATAAAAAATAGTTATAAATATCAATGCGGTTAAAACAATATAAGCCAACATTACATAATCTATCCTTAACCTCTTTCTTATAAAAAAAGGGGCAGCCAGAAGGGAGAGACTCTCCATGAATCTTGCGGAAATCCATAACTGAGTCCCCAGGTTTGTCCCGTAGCCTTGGAATATACCCATGCCTTGATAGGAGAGGGTATGGACCAGGTCTATTGCCCCAACGAATAGATAGGCAACGCCAATAAAAAGGAGGTAATTATTTTTATGAAAATGGCGGGAGTTCCATGCAACGACAAAGATTCCAAAGGCAATGACAATACTGAAAAGTTCAGCCAGTGTATGAAAGAGGAGATAGTGATAGAGAGTTGTAAAATATAACCCGATGAGTAGAAGCATTGCCCCCAAAAGATTTCCATATCTTTTTAAGGGGAAGGATTTTATCTCCATATCTTTCCTCTAAGACTCTGAGTAATAGCGAAAAAAGATTTCAGGGGTTACCTCTCACCGTAAAATAAATTTTTAAAAATTGATAGTTCTTCTCGCCGATTCCCTTTACATTTTTTAGTTCTTCAACTGAGCGAAACCGGCCTCTTTTCCTCCTATAGGTGATGATCTCTTGAGCCAAAGACTCCCCGATTCCAGGGATCAAACAGAGGTCTTCAACAGAGACCCGATTGAGGTCAAGAGGGATGGAAAAGACCATGAGTTTTTTTGCCTCCATTCTTTCTATTTTAATCTTGGTCTCCTGAGAAGAGACCTTTTGAACAGTGAGGAGGGACCCCGTTTCGAGGGTTCCTAAAGATAAATCCTTTTCAGAAATGGTTTGGTTTTTTATCCCTCCAGCCTTTTCAATGGCTTCCCTCAGAGTGGGCGGGTGCTTAAAGATATGGACCCCAGGCCTTTCGACATCTCCCAAAACATCTACCACTATCTCTTTATAATCCTCCTCGGGGGGCAGGGGAGATGGATAATAAAATTTAAAGTAAAGGAGGAAAACGAGAAAAAGGGCCAATAGAAATAGGATACCTTGCGAAGCGGAAGAAAAATAATTTAATTGGGGATTGGGAATTTTGAATATGGGTTTGAACCGAGTAAGGGTTTTTTTGATTTTCGAATTCGGCATCCCGAAATCCGAAAGGGTCATTCTCCTTTAAGGAGTTTATAGTCAATGGAGTCAACAAGGGCCTGCCAACTTGCCTCGATGATGTTTTCGGAGACCCCAACGGTTCCCCATGTCAATTCTCCATCTCCGGACTCAATGAGAACCCTGGTCCGTGCCCCTGTCCCTTCTTGGGTGGAGAGGATTCTGACCTTATAATCCAGGAGTTTGACTTTCTTAAGTTCAGGATAGAATTTTTCTAAGGCCTTCCGGATGGCATGGTCCAGGGCATTGACTGGACCATTTCCCACCGCAGCGGTATGTTCAACCCGATCCCCGACCCGAACCATGATGGTGGCTTCAGAATAAGGCAGTGCCCCTTCCTCCTTCTTCTCGACGATGACACGAAATCCCATTAACTCGAAGAATTTTTTGTGCTGTCCCAACGCCTTTTTAATGAGAAGTTCAAAGGATCCTTCAGCCCCTTCAAATTGAAATCCTTCGTGTTCCAACTGTTTCAGATGATCCAGGATCTTTCGGACATTGGGATCACGGCTCTCTAAGTCGATGCCAAATTCAACCGCTTTGTAAAGGATGTTCGATTCGCCGGAGAGGTCAGAGATCAAAACCCTCTGACGATTCCCAACCCTTTCGGGTTCGATATGTTCATAGGTGCTTCCTTTTTTTCGGATAGCACTGACATGAACCCCTCCCTTATGGGCAAAGGCACTCTCCCCTACATAGGGGAGGTATTTATGGTGGGGGAGGTTGGCCAACTCCGAAACAAAACGGGATACCTCCGTGATCTTTTTTAATTGCGAGTCGGTGATACAATCTAATCCCATCTTCAATTTAAGATTGGGAACAATGGAACAGAGGTTTGCATTTCCACATCGTTCGCCATACCCATTGATCGTCCCTTGAATCATACCAATCCCTTCTCTTACAGCAAGGATGGAATTGGCGACCGCCATATCCGTATCATTATGGATGTGAATCCCCAAGGGAGTACGGATATGCTTCCTCACTTCTTGAATGATCGATTGGATTTCATAGGGCAGGGTCCCTCCATTGGTATCGCACAGGACGATCCAATCGGCCTGTGCGTCCTGGGCTGCCCTTAGGGTTGCTAAGGCATAGGTTGCATTGTTCTTAAACCCATCGAAGAAGTGCTCTGCATCAAAGATCACCTCGCCTGTCCGCTCTTTCAGAAATCGAACCGATTGAAAGATGATCTCAAGATTCTGGTCAAGGGTGATATTCAGTGCCTCAGTCGCATGCATATCCCAGGATTTACCAAAGAGGGTTACCCCCTCTGTTCCTGCCTCTACGAGGGCCTGGATGTTGGGATCGTTTTGAGGAGAAGTGCCTGCCCTGCAGGTGCTTCCGAAGGCTACAATCTTTGCCTGTGAAAATGGAACGGACCTAATCTCTTTAAAGAACTGAAGGTCCTTAGGGTTAGAGCCAGGCCATCCACCCTCGATATAATGAAAACCTAACTCATCCAATTTTTGAGCGATACGAATCTTATCTTCAACGGAGAAGGCGATGTCCTCCGCTTGGGAACCATCGCGAAGGGTGGTATCGTAGATCTTAATTGAACGTTGCTTATTCAAAAAAATTCCTTTTTTGGGTTAAGCCCTATAATAACCAAATCTCAATTACCAATAACCAAATAATGTCCAAAATTTCAATAACCAAAATCCAAAACGAAGGGCAAAATATTTGGTGATTGGGTCATTGGAGCTTATTTGGAGCTTAGATTCTTACATGTTTAAGTCTGAGAATTTATCTCTAACACTTGAGAACAAATGGTGTCATGCTGAACTTGGTTTAGCATCTTGTTTTGTCCAAAAGGTGAGATCCTGAAACGAGTTCAGGATGACAAGTCTGTTAAATTTCAAATATTTTTGGCTAGGATTTGGTGTTTGGTTATTTTCATTTTTCCTCCGTGACCACCGGTTTATCCAATTCAAAGGCATCGTGGAGTGTCCGAACAGCCAATTCGGTATATTTGGAGTCAATTACACATGAGATTTTAATCTCTGAAGTGGAGATCATTTGAATATTAATTCCCTCTTTGGCCAACGCCGAAAACATCTGGGCGGCCACATTGGAGTGGCTTCTCATTCCAACCCCCACAATGGATACCTTGGCAATATCTTCATTCGATTTGACCTCTTTCCCATCCAACTCCTTGGCTGTCTCTTTAACAATTTGGAGGGCTTTCGCAAAATCCGATTTAGGGACGGTAAAGGCCACATCCGCATAGCCTTTCTCAGTGCTGGAGGTCTGAATGATCATATCAACCACAATATTGGCATCCGCAATCGGCTTAAAGAGTTTAGCAGCCACTCCCGGGACATCTGGAAGCCGCATCACCTCGATCCTGGCCTCATTCTTATTATAGGTAATACCAGAAACTACAACCTTTTCCATCTCTTTATCCTCCTTGCAAACCATCGTTCCAGGGTTATCATTAAAGGACGATCGGACATGAATGGGAACATCGTACTTTTTTGCAAACTCCACTGAACGAATCTGTAGAACCTTTGCACCCAGGCTAGCCATTTCTAACATCTCGTCATAAGAAATCTTTGATAGTTTCTTTGCCTTTGGACAGATATTGGGATCAGTCGTATAAACCCCATCCACATCAGTATAGATTTCGCAGACGTCTGCCTTTAAGGCTGCCGCAATGGCCACTGCGGTTGTGTCCGATCCCCCTCGGCCCAAGGTGGTAATATTGTCTTCCTCATCGACCCCTTGAAACCCTGCCACCACCACAATTTTCCCATCCCTGAGATCAGTGAGAATCCTCTCAGATTCAATGCCTGTAATACGGGCTTTACCGAAGGCGCTGTCGGTGGCGATCTTGATTTGAAAGGC
>CAZFDM010000167.1:0-14382 GCA_964517975.1 uncultured Syntrophaceae bacterium | reverse complement strand
CTAAAAACGTTGGACCGCGTTGTGTAACTAAACGGAATAATTGAGTTTTCGTAAGGTTAGGAAATTTAAAATTTCGCATCAAAATTCAATAGCAATATCAATAAGTTAGAATTTCGTGAAAGCCTATTTCAAATATTTTTGTTTAGAATTTAGGTTTTAAAGCCCCGCCCTGTGAGCGGAGTTCTTTACTTCTTAACGTTATGCGTCTTGCTCTGGTTTATTGATGGATAGATTCTTTTGTTCAATTTGCAATCGTTCCTTTCCAATTGATCCAAGCAGGTGGCGATGCGATTGTGGCTCTTTTCTCGATCTTAAGTTTAGCCCCGAGTTTCATGTCGAAAAAATTTTAAAAAGACCACCCACCCTTTGGCGGTATCGGGAGGCCATCCCAATTGTCCACAATCAAAACATCCTTTCTATGGAAGAAGGATTTACCCCGCTTGAAAAGATTGAACTGGATAGTCATCCTGTGTTTTTAAAAGTGGACTACCTTTTTCCCACAGGGTCCTATAAAGATAGGGGAGCCACTGTCCTGATAAGCAAATTAAAGGAATTGGGGGTAAGAAGCGTGGTTGAAGACTCTTCAGGAAATGCGGGATCAGCCATTGCGGCCTACTGCGCTAAGGCAGGAATAGAATGTAAGATATATGTTCCACAATCCACCTCTTTAGAAAAGTTAGTACAGATTCGTGCCTATGGAGCCCATTTAAGAAAAGTGATGGGTTCAAGAGAAAGAACCGCCCAGGTGGCCATGAAGAGTGCTTCCAAAACCTATTATGCCAGCCATTGTTGGAATCCATTCTTTCTTCATGGGACAAAGACGTTTGCCTTTGAGATTTGGGAGCAGATGGGGTGGAGGAGCCCGGATGTCTTAGTCCTTCCGATTGGACATGGGACCCTTTTATTGGGAGCCTATATTGGGTTCAAAGAATTAAAAGAGGCAGGAATGGTGGAGAGGATTCCAAGACTAATTGGAGTCCAATCTGCTTCATGCGCTCCGATTTATCAGGCTTTTCAGAAAGGGCTAAAAGAACCTCTCCCCATCCATAAAAGGGAGACAAAGGCTGAAGGAATTGCCATTGCAAATCCTGTCAGAGGAGCCCAGATCTTAGAGGCGATTAAAGAAACGGATGGAGAGGTGTTCATTGTGACGGAGAAGGAGATCGAGATTGCCATAAGAGAGATGGGGCGGATGGGACATTTCATTGAGCCCACCTCAGCGGCTACCATTGCAGGTTTGAAAAAATATTTAAAGAGAGGGGTGGGCGGGGAGAAAGTCGTTTCAACGCTCACAGGGATTGGTTTGAAATCTATCTATCGATAAGGAATAAAGAGAAGAATAGGGTAAAAGAGACTCTTACCGATATTCGGTAAGCCACGAGGGCTTACCCTACTAAAAAATATTCAAAAAATATTTAATAATTCAATTTGTAGGGTAAGGGCTTGGCCCTTACCTAAAATCCATAAAGGGTTACCTTCCCATTTTTTGCAGAATTCTTCAGAGCTTTCTGAAGATTTACTTGACAACGGCATAATAAATGATTAAATATTCGTGCAAAAATCCTTCAAAGCGGCCAGCCCAAATTCTAAAGATCGAAATTTAAGGTTAATGCGATTGAGGAGGTAGATTTATGAGAGGATTAACACGAGGTAAGATCATAGGGTTTTTATTTTTAGTTCTTCTTCTTTCTTTTCTCATTCCCTGTTTTGTAACCGCCTCAGAGGAGAAGGAGGAAAAGAAGGATACAAGACCAGAGAGGGGAATTGCCATCTTCCCAGAATATTCTGGAGTCATTGTGGCAAAAGGGGAGACCGTCCGAATGGACCTGAATCTTGTGAATCAAGGACGGACCGATGAGACCATTGAGGTCAAACTCTCTGCGATCCCCAAAGGATGGAAGGCGAAACTGAAGGGAGCAGATTTTCAGGTTTCAGGGGCTTATGTCCCCAATGGGAAATCGAAGAATCTGACCCTAACGCTTGAACCCGATAAGACGGTTACCCTTGGCACTTATGTATTCCAGTTTGATGCTCAAACCGAAGATGGTAAGTTTACCTCCTCCCATAAACTCACGGTGACAGTAAGGGAGAGGACCCCTGGAGCGGATGATATTCAAATCACCACCTCTTATCCGGTCTTAAGAGGTCCAACTGATGCAAAGTTTGAATTTTCTTTAGATGTGATGAACAAAAGTGAGGCTGACCGAACGTTTAACCTCTCCGCCGTTGGGCCTGAGAAATGGGAGATTACTTTTAAACCTTCTTATGAAACAAAGCAGATCTCAAGCCTCCGTATCAAAGGGGGATCAAGCCAGTCAGTCGCTGTGGAGGTTTCTCCATGGAGGGAGGCAAGATCGGGTGAATATCCCATTCTGGTCAGCATCAGCTCGGGAGAGCAGAAGGCAGAGGTAAGGTTGATGGTCATTCTGACAGGTATTTACAAACTCGATGCAGGAACTCCTACCGGGATTCTATCCCTTGAAGCCTTTCCTGGCAAACCCGCCAATTTCTCCCTTTTTGTGAAAAATACAGGTTCCGCAGTGAATCGAAACATTACTTTCTCTTCCTTCAAACCTGAAAACTGGGAGGTGGAGTTTAAACCTGAAAAGATCGATGCCCTTGAACCCAATGCCTTAAAACAGGTTGAGGTGACGGTGAAACCAGCCCCTCAAGCCTTGGTGGGAGATTATTCGGTGGGTTGTATGGTCAATGGAGAAAAATCGGATAAGACCGTTGAGATGAGGGTCACTGTCAAAGCCTCAACTGCTTGGGGGTGGATTGGCATTGGAGTCATCCTCTTTGTGATTGCAGGGTTGAGTGCCCTATTCATCTATTTGGGGAGAAGATAAGGTGGAAGAACAACCCATCATTATTGCAGAAGGATTGACAAAGACCTATGGGTCACAGATCGCTGTGAACAACCTCTCCCTTCAGATTTTTGAAGGGGAGATATTCGGTTTTTTAGGTCCCAATGGAGCGGGGAAGACAACGACTCTCCTGATGTTCCTTGGGCTGACGGAGCCGACCTCTGGAAGTGCTAAGATTTGTGGTTTTGATCCTTCAAGAGAACCGATTCGTGTGAAGGAGAGGGTTGGATACCTTCCTGAAAATGTGGGATTTTATGATGATATGGATGCAAGGCAGAATCTCCAATATATTGCCCGATTGAATCATATCCCCGATTCTGTTTCTTCAAAGAGGATTGATGAGGTACTCCATTTAGTCGGTCTCTTGGAAGAGGCCAAAAAGAAGGTTGGAACCTACTCCAAGGGAATGAGGCAGCGTTTAGGGATTGCTGAAGTCCTTCTCAAGGAACCCAAGCTTCTTTTCCTTGATGAACCCACTATTGGCCTTGACCCTGATGGAACCAATCGGATGCTCGACCTCATCCGTTCTCTCAGTCGAGAAAGGCAGATCACCATCTTTCTCTCTTCCCACCTGCTTGATCAGGTCCAGAGAATATGTGACCGGGTTGGAATCATGATCAATGGAAATCTTGTGGCCGTTGGGCCTATTGAAGAGTTGGGGAAGAAAAAATTGGGCGTGGATAAAGAGCACTATACCCTTGAAGAAATTTATATGAAATATTTTAAGGAGGCATGATGTTAAGAGGGATCTTCACCATATTCCGAAAGGAGATGGAGGATCATTTTAGCAGTACACGGTTTCTTCTGATCTCAGCCTTGATCGTCATGGTGGGGGTGATTATTGCTTCGATGGTAGGGATGGGCATTCAGGAGGAGTTGAAGGGAATGGCGAAACCCACCCTTATCTTTCTGCTCCTTTTCACAGCAACAGGAAAACTCTTCTCCTTTGTTCAATTTATCGGTTTTTTTGGCCCTCTCATTGGCATTATCTTAGGGTTTGACTCCATCAATCGGGAAAGAGTTTCACGCACCCTCAGTAAACTGGTCTCTCAGCCGATCTACCGCGATTCCATCATTAATGCAAAATTTCTGACCGGAGTGGTTACCATCGCCATTGTCCTGGTCGCAATTGTCCTCATCATTTCAGGCCTTGGTCTGAGGTTGATTGGAGTGGTCCCTGGTTCTGAAGAGGTTTTACGCCTTCTCATCTATCTCATCATCAGTATTCTCTACATCGCCTTATGGTTGGGTATATCGATTCTGTTTTCAGTTATTTTCAGGAGTACAGCCACCTCCGCCCTTGCCTCTCTCGCGGTTTGGATCTTTTTCTCTTTTTTCGTTGGTTTGGGTGCAGGGGTTTTGGCCGATGCGGTCGCTCCAATCCCTCAGAGCGGGACTCAGGTCGATCCTGAGATCATCCTCAAACATGAAAGGGTGCAACGGATCGCCTCCTCCTTCTCTCCGATGACCCTTTACAGTGAGGCGACCAACACGATTCTCGATCCCATGAGAAAGACAACCAGAGGTCTCATCTTAATGGGGCCTCTGGAAAGGCTTTCCCTAACCCGTTTTCAAAATCCCCTTCCCCTTTTCCAAAGTATGATCATTGTCCTTCCCCATCTGATTTCTATCATTGCCCTTACCTTTCTCTGTTTTGGAATCTGCTATTACATTTTTATGCGTCAGGAGATTCGTACCGTCTGAAAAAGATGATGAGAAGATGAGGAGATAAGGAGATGGGGAGCAGAGAAACGATACCAACCACCCCTCCTATCTCCCCAACACCCCATCAGCCCGCCCTCGTCCAGAAGCGAGAGATTTTTGGATGGACGATGTATGATTTTGCCAACTCGGCTTTTGCCACCACCATCCTTGCCGTCATCTTCAACCAGTATTTTGCCTCGGTTGTTGCAGGAGGGGAAAGGGGTGTTGTCCTTTTTGGATTTCGCCTCCATGGGGCTTCCTTCTTCACTTTTAGCCTCTCCCTTAGCATGGCCATTTCGGCTGTTGCCTCTCCATTTTTGGGAGCAGTGGCTGACTTCTCCCTATTGAAAAAACGGTTTCTCATGTTCTTCTGTTATCTTGGAGTCGTCTTCACAGGACTTCTCTATTTTGTCCACGAAGGAGATTATTGGGAAGGGGCAATCTTTTTCATCCTTGCCAACATTGGTTTTGCAGGAGGAAATGTTTACTACAATGCCTTCCTTCCAGAGATCTCAACTGAACAAAATATCGGTCGAATCTCAGGATTAGGATGGGGATTGGGTTATATTGGGGGCGGGGCACTTCTTGCCCTTAACCTCATCATGTTAAAATATCCGTCCTGGTTAGGATTTCCTCACGGTTTTTTTACTGTCCAGGACTGTTTTCTTTCTGTAGCACTCTGGTGGTTGATCTTTTCGATCCCCACTTTCCTCTTTTTGAAAGAGAGAGGGAAAGTCATTGCTCAAAAGATTTCTTTCCGGGCAGGTTATCACAGGCTCTTGGACACCTTTGGCCGGATCAAGACCTTCAGTCAATTGACCAAGTTTCTTATTGCTTACCTCATCTACAATGAGGGAATTGAGACGGTCATTGTCATGGCCTCGATCTTTGGTGCTGAAGTCTTAGGGATGAAGACCGATGAGATCATCCTCTATTTTTTGATGATTCAGGGGATCGCCTTTATGGGGTCTCTGATCTTTGGATATCTGGCCGATAAAATCGGAAATAAGAAGACTATCATCATCTCTTTGGTAGGGTGGTCCATCATTGTCTTGTGGGCCTTTCGTTTAGGAATCTTCTGGAAGCCAAAGACAGAATACTGGTTCTTAGGCATCCTGGCCGGATTGGTGATGGGAGGCAGTCAATCTGCCTCCCGTTCCCTTCAAGGGACCTTTACCCCTGAGGCCAACAGTGCAGAGTTTTTTGGTTTCTATGCGGTGTCTGGAAAATTTGCCTCTATCTTTGGACCTCTGATCTATGGAATTCTGATCGCCTTAACAGGGAGTGTTCAATCGGGCATCCTTTCTGTTCTTCTCTTTTTTATCGTAGGTTTATCTATCCTCTGGACGGTGGATGAAAAGAAGGGAATGGAGGAGAAGAAGAGGCCTATCCTCTAATCATGAGGGTGGATTTTTAAGCCAGGGGTATTGACTTATTTAAAATAGGATAATATCAATATATGAACCGGAATCAGGGGATGTGATAAATGATTCCAAAATGGATTCCATGAGTAGTGGCAATTTTTTATGATCGTCAGAGAGTTTCTTGAAAGACAAGCCATAGAGAGGCCCAACAAAGTTGCCCTTCTTTTTAAAGAGGAGAGGATCACTTTCTCCGATCTCAACACGATGTCCAATCAGTTGGCTAATCGTCTCCTCAACCTTGGCATCAAAAAAGGAGATCGGGTGGTTCTTCTTTTCCAAAACTGCCCCGAGTTCTGTGTGGCCTATTTTGCCATTTTGAAAATCGGGGCCATCGCGGTCGTTCTTGATTTTCGACTAAGCCCGGCAGAGATGGAGCCACTCTTTCAAGAGGCAGAGGTTTCTGCCATCATCACAACCATGAGGCAGAAGGTTTTCATTGATCGGGTCACCAAAACGGTTCCCACCCTGAAACATGTGGTGGTTACAGGCTCCGAGGGTGAAGAGATCAAAGACTGGCATTCCTATGAAGAGATCATTAAAAAGGAGTCCTCTCAAAAGATTTCGATACCCTTGTCCGAGGAGGACGAATCCCTCTATCTCTACACCTCTGGCACTACTGGGAGATCGAAAGGGGTCGTCCTTACCAATGATCACTTTAACTATTTTCCTGAATCGATGCACCATGCCCTTCCCTTTTCCGATTCAGACACCTTCGGTCTGGTTCTTCCCATATCCCATATTACTGGCCCGATCGTGATGAATCTGATGGTAGAGTCGGGGATGAGTGTGTCGATTGTGGATGAGATGACACCCAAAAAGATTCTCGATGCTATCCAGAACCATCGGATTACGGTCTTCAATGCAGTCCCTCCCATTTTTCAGTTGATTCTGAATGTCCCGCACTGGGAAAGATACGATTGTTCAAGCCTGAGGATAGCAGCCATGATGGGCACCGTTGTTCCAGAACAGTTGATGATAGACTTCAACGAACGTTATCCACATTTACGGGCACTCCAAGGTTATGGGGCAACAGAGACTTCTCCCCTTCTCACCCTTACCCATTGGGAAGATGCCCCTCGAAAGATGGCAAGCGCGGGAAAGGCAGTTCCAAGGGTCAGTCTGAAGATCATCGGTCAGGACGGAAAGGAGTTAGGCGTGGGGGAGAACGGTGAGATCATTGCCAGCGGTCCTCAGATCATGAAAGGATACTTCAAAGACCCCAAGGCCACTTCGAAGAAGATTCGGGATGGTTGGTATTATACAGGAGATTTGGGAAGATTCGATGAAGATGGCTATCTCTACATCCTGGGTCGGGCGGATGATATGGTCATCACGGGTGGAATGAATGTCTATCCTTCGGAGGTTGAGACCGTCCTTCTCAATCACCCAAAAGTCCAGGAGGCTGCTGTGGTAGGGATCCCAGATTCAAGGAGAGGGCAGGTGATTAGGGCGATTGTCGTCCTGAAACATGGGGAGACTGCCACCCACCGGGAGATTCTCAAATTCTGTAAAGAGAGGCTTGCAAGTTTTAAAATACCCAGACAACTTGAATTCAAGGATTCGCTTCCCAAATCGAGAACAGGTAAGATTGCGAAGAGACAATTGAGGACGACCGAAACGACCCTACAGAAGTGGGGTGACTTTATCTCTGAGAGGGAAGCACTGATAGGCCCATTGGCTTTGATCCTGATCTGGTACATGATCTCAACCTTCAAATGGGTCAACCCCTTTTTTCTTCCTTCTCCATGGAATGTCTTTCTTGAATTAAAGGAACTCCTTCTTTCGAGTGGGGTCTATACCCATATCGGAAAGACGATTTACCGGATGTTTAGTGGATATCTGATGGCCATCCTTTTTGGGATTCCCCTTGGGGTGGTGGTTGGATATTGGGAGAAAGTCTACAACTCATTGGAGTTTGTCATTGAGTTTTTCAGGGGATTCCCAGCAACCTCCCTCTTTCCACTTTTTATGCTTGCCTTTGGGATTGGGGATGCGGCAAAGATCGCCATTGTGATCTTCTCTTGTAGTTTGGTCATTACCATCAATACCCTCTATGGTGTTAGAAATTCCTCAAAGACAAGGCAGATGGTAGCGGAGACCATGAAGGCGACTAAGACCTATATCTTCTTAAGGGTTATCCTTCCAGATGCCCTTCCCTACATCACTGCTGGGTTAAGGACCGCCCTCTCTCTAACACTCATTATCGTTGTTATCCTTGAGATGTTCATCGGGACAGACAAAGGTTTGGGTCACCTTATCTACAATGCCCATATGACCTACCAGATCCCTCAGATGTATGCCACCATAATCATTACAGGCCTCATTGGATATGGAATGAATAAGGGATTTATTAAACTTGAAGAAGAAATCATCCATTGGGGAGGGAGATAGAATAAAAATGATAAAAAACAATGAAAAGAGGAGGAGTATATGAAAAGACAATGGATTATTGTTCTAATTTCTCTCTTTTCACTCATTTTTTTCTCAAGCTATTTGATGGCTCAGGAGGAGGTTAAGATCGGGTATCTCAATCTGGTCATGAGCCTACCAACCTTTGTTGCCCTTGAAAAGGGCTATTTTCAGGAGGAGGGGATTAGAGTGTTAAATACCCCTTTTGAATCAGGGACTCTCATTGTGGATGCCCTAATTTCTGGTCGTATCGATGTCAACGCAGGCAGTGCCATCATCGGCCATTGGTTAGTTGAACAGAATTTGCCAGGAACATTTAAATTCTTTTTAATCTACGGTCCAACTGAACCCCGAGACAATTCTTTTACAATAATGGTGGCAAAGGGCTCCCCCTTTAAGAATATTGCGGAATTGAAAGGGAAGAAGGTCGGGACTTTTCCTGGAATTGCTTCTCTTTCTCTGGCCAAGGCGGTTTTAAGAAATTTTTTTGATCCTGACAGGGAGGTTACCCTCATCGAGGTTCCGCCAGGAAATATTGTCCAGGCATTGGCAGCAGGCCAGATTGATGCCTATTTTGCACCCGAGCCTTTTGGAATGATGGCAGAGGCCAAAGGAGTGGGTCGATATTTAGTCAGGAGTCCTCTGCTCAGTTTAAACCTTAAAACAGGAATCCCAGGAGGGGCATTTGCATTCAATTCAAAATTTTTAAAGGAAAAACCAGCATTGGCTAAAAAGTTGAAGGCAATCTATTATAAAGCGGTTGATTTTATTTATTCGAATGAGACAGAGGCAAGGAAGTTCCTCATGAAATACACAAACCTGCCCGAGCCTTTTGCTATGAAGATCCCTTTTGAGGAATGGATTAAGATTGAAAAATTTAACAGAGCCTCCGCTCAGGCCTACTTCGATGTCATGAAGAGGGAAGGCCTCTTTCAGAAGCATGTCGATTTGAGCAAACTTTATTATCAGGAATAATAGGATGAAGCGACCCAATGGGAGAGATTATTTAAAAGTTGAAGGGTTGACCAAGACCTTTTCCAGCACATCGGTCAAGGATAAGGGGTTTCAGGGAAGCCTTCGCGTTCTGGACAATGTCAATTTTTCCTGCAAGGCAGGAGAGTTCGTCACCCTGGTTGGGCCCAACGGATGCGGTAAGACCACACTCTTCAGAATCATTGCAGGCTTAGAAGATCAGGAATATGGAAGGATCACCATTGGCGGTAAGCCTTCCTATGAATCAAAGATCGGATATATCTTCCAGAATTACCGGGAATCCCTCTATCCCTGGCGGACCTGCTTCGACAATCTGCTTGTTCCCCTCGAATTGAACAAGGTTCCAAGAAAGGAGAGAAAGAGGCGGGCTGAGGAATTCCTCTTCAGCCTCGATTTCAAGGTTCAGGAAGATGCCTACCCCTATCAATTAAGTGGAGGGCAACAGCAACTCCTCTGCATCCTCCGTGCCCTTCTCTATGAACCTGATGTCCTATTGATGGACGAACCCTTCAGTAGCCTCGATTTTCAAACCACGCTCTATATGCATGATAAGGTCCTCGATATCTGGGCGAAGACCAAAGCCACGATCCTCTTCATCTCTCATGATATTAATGAGGCGGTTTACCTGGCTGACAAAGTGGTTGTCCTAAGCAAAAGGCCAGCAAGGGTTATGGATGTGATTGAAGTCGATCTTCCAAGACCACGGAGGTTGGAGATGACCGAGAGTGAAGAGTTTTTTGCTGTGAGAAACCGGGTGCTCGACATCTTCAAAGATGAGATTATGGATAGTTTGATTCGGATGGAAATGAGCGGTTTTTGATAGCCATAAATTTGAAAAAGGAGGATTTATGAAAAGGGTATGCTTGATTTTTGTATTAATCATTCTATTTCCTGTTTCCTCCTATTCAGTTGAAGAGATTCAAATTGGGTACTTACCTGTATCGATGAGTTTGCCCACTTTTGTAGCCCTTGAGAGGGGGTATTTTGGCGAGCAAGGTCTTAGCCCCAAAGCAACCCAATTTGTCTCAGGGACATTAATTATGGATGCCCTAATCACCGGACGAATCGATGTCAATGCAGGCAGTGCCTCCGTCGGCCACTGGATGGTGGAGTCAAATATGCCTGGGACATTTAAAATCTTTCTCATCTATGGCACAGATAATGAGATGGACAATACCTTCCCCATCATTGTTAAGAAGGATTCACCCTATAAAAACCTTCTTGACCTCAAAGGGAAAAAGGTTGGGACATTTCCTGGAATTACCTCTCTGGCATTATCCAAAGCCATCTTCCGAAAGTTTCTTGATCCTGAAAAGGAGATCATTTTTATTGAGATTCCTCCCCAGAATATGGTCGAGGCGTTGGCAGCAGGCCAGGTGGATGCAGTGTTTACCCCCGAACCCTTTGGGATTATGGGTGTCTCCAAGGGAGTCGCTCGCTATCTGGTCAAAAGCCCCCACCAGGCTCTCCAGTTGAAAAAGGGAATATTGGGAGGGGTCTTTTCATTTAATACGAAATTCCTTCAATCGAAGCCCGAGGTGGCAAAAAAGGTGAAGGCGGTTTGTGAGAAAGCAGTCGATTTTATTCGGGCAAACGAGGTAGAGGCCCGAAGATATTTAGCCAAATATGCCAATATGCCAGAACCCGTTGCCTTACAGATTCCTCTTGAGAAATGGTTTAAGATTGGAGAATTTGATCAAACCATGGGACAGCCCTATTTCGATGTGTTAATGCGGGAGGGGCTTTATAAGAGATTTGTGGATACCAAACAACTCTATTATCGGGATTGATTCATCGCCATCGCTCTTGCCCTCTTGAACCTTTTATGAATCCACCACCACTGCTCCGGATGTTTGCGGATGACGGCTTCTACAATTTTAGTTAATTGGGCGATATTATCAATGATATCCTGAGACATATTCCCAGTGGTCTTCAACTCATAGGGAGGGTAAATAAGAATCCTGTGAAGATGGTCTGATTCTCGGAGAATGAACATGGGAATGATGGGAGAACCCGTGCGTAAGGATAAGACCACAGGTCCTTTGAAGGTGGGGACAAGGTAACCGAAAAAATCAACATAGATTTCAGTGGCAGGTGCATTCTGATCGATTTGAACAAAGAGGACCCTGTTTTGTTTTAAGGCATTTAGGCAACGCGCGACGCAGGTCATTCGGGGTTTGTCAGGGATTGATTCCATTCCAATCCTCTCTCGGGCCGAAGTGATGAATCGGGCAAGTTTTGGATTTTCAGGATTCCTTGCAACGAGCGAGAAAGGATAGCCCTCTTTCACCAATCGGACACACATCAATGGAAAATTGCCGAGGTGCGCACTCAAGGCGATCACTCCTTTCCCCAAAGTTAGGGCTTGATCGAGATGTTCCTTTCCTTCCAGTCTAACAAAGTTCTTTAAGTAGGGCTCATCATAGTCGAGGCATCTTCCCATCTCCATCATATCCTTCCCAATGTTCTTAAAGGTCTCCCGACAGATCCATTTGATTTCCTCGGAGGTCTTCTCCTTGCCCAGGGCGAGGGAGAGATTGTTTAAGGCAACTCTTCTCCTCTTTGGGAAGAGGTAATAAACCAATAGCCCAATTTTTTCACCATAGAAGCCAAGAGATTTTAGAGAAAGTAGTTTCACCCAGCCTGTGAGAATTTTGAAAAGAAGATATCCAAGATGGTTTTCTAAAGATTTCCTCAAGGGTGATTTCTTTCTTTTTCGTCTCTTCACATTCATATTTTTGACTCTTTTAAGATTTGATGAAATGGGAAGGTTTAGAGACCCGTATTATTTAACATCCTTTTTCCATTTTGGCAAAAGATTGATACAAACACATTAAATATTTTGTAGGGCCACCCCCTCACTCTAACCCTCTCCTCAAACCTTGGGGAGAGGGGAGGGGGACGGGGGATGATTATAAGGAGAGCAGTTATAATAAAGCCCCTTCCATCCAGCCCATTTTGACCAGGTCAATTCGGCGAAGATCACTTATGCCAAGTTTATATTTCTCATCCGCAACATAGATGTGAGTGGGAGGCGTATCCAGAGGTCGATCTTCTCCAAAGTAAGCAATCCTTTGAAGTTGAAGGAGGCGGGCACCTATGGAATCAAGGGCCACAGGATCCTTTCCGATGAGGAGGCCTTTATATTCGGAGACGAACCTGCGATCGAAGTGGTGGGGCCCCCGACTGTAGAATTGAATTCGTAGGAGGCTCAGGATATTGAGGCGGGTTTTTCCTTTGACGATAGGTTTGCTCCATATTGAGGCCAATGGTGAACAGGCATCGCTGTGATAATACAAGGGGAGTTGATAGGCTGGGACGAACATGCAGTAATTCTTAATGCAACCTCCTATGCCTGACCAGTGATGGGTCCTCAGGGGCCTGACATTGATCAGAGCAGTTGAGGATTTAAAAATCGGGTTGTCAAGCACACCCCGATCATCAATTCCAATATTCTTCTTTGGAACGCCCACATCCATGAGCCTTTTTACAATCGCATTTTCAAGCTCCTCAGGAGTGGGAAGATAGGCCCACACATTGCTTTTTATCCCGACAATGTCAGAGGGTTTGAACAAGTTTTTCCAGGCCTCCAAAGTATTCTTCTCCCCCATTAATTCACTGACCCCTCGGTCGAGCATCTGTTGGACGACCTTCGGGTTTATATTGCCCCTCGGATCGATTGCATTTTCATCACGGATGAGAATGACTTTGACCTTTCCCTCTGCCTTGGTTTCTTTCCCGAGGGATGACCCAAGGGCTGTAGCCATGGCTGTATAGGCTGTGCCCCGAAGGAAGTCTCTTCGGGTAATGATACGATCTTTTTTCATTTTTATTCAACCTCTCAATAATAAATATTTGTAGGGTAAGGGTTCCCCCTTACCTGAATTAATCCGTAGGGTAAGGGCTTGTCCCTTACCTAAGTTCGTAGGGTAAAAGGGTTTATCCCTTACCGATGTTCTCCCACGAGGGAAGAGGGAATTTAATTAAGGAATCCAACCGGTATCCCCTCCCCCTTAAGGGGGGAGGGTAAGGGTGGGGGTGACAAAGTTATTTTTCAGGTAATTTCTTCACGACCGCCTCCATTAACTCCTCTGCCTTATCCTTAGAGTGTGAATCAAAAACGACCACGATATAATTTTTCTGAAGCCTTAGGGAAGTCCATTTCCCGTCTTCCGTTCTAACTGTTTTGAAGGTAGAGGCTTCAGGCATATAGGCCTTACTAAAGCGATTAAAGGCTTTTTGTGCATGGATTTGATCGGGGTAATGAATCAGGAGGAGAAAGGTTTTTACTTTCTCTCCAGGACGAAGGTAGGTGGCAAGGACGGCATTGGTCTTTTCCCCTAAATTGAGGATGTTTTCGTGAGAGATGAAGTAGTGATGATTTAAAATTTGATGATGGTGGAAGTATCGGATCTTTCTTTCAGAAAGACTTTCTTCAGGAAGAAACTGGATAAGTTTTGGTTTTTTACCCTCCTGCTTAATATTTTTTGCTATGGCTTCGCCAAGCCTTAGAATCTCTCTCTTCGTCTCAGGGGTTTCCCTTTCAGAAAAGAGATTGACGAAATATCTCCATTTCCAGAACCTGAGGAGCCCCCCTCCATAATCCGAGCCCTGTCCAACCCCAACCTCCTCCTCATCGGTTTGATAGGAGAAGATTCCAAAGGCATCCTCAGAAGAGCCCATATCAAAGAGTTCAACCAGGATGGGGGGATGGTTGGTCTTAAGATAACGCCTTACCATTAAGCCTCTAAAGTTGTAGCGGAGATAGAGTTCCGCAGCCCCATCCATATAGCGAAAGGCAGTTTGGCGATCATAGAATTGGTCTTTTCCTTCTCCCTTATAGCCCTCGATCTCTAAGGGTAATAATTTCTTCATTTCTGTTCTCTCTACCTCCATGGAAGATGGAAAGGCAGGTGCTCCCCTCAATAAGGAGATCACCATTAGGATGGAAATTGAAAATATTAGATGTTGCCTTCTCACCAATC
>CAZFDM010000166.1:0-21264 GCA_964517975.1 uncultured Syntrophaceae bacterium | reverse complement strand
AGGACTCGATTCCATCGACGCCCTTGAACTGGTCTTGGGTCTGGAGAAAGAATTCGGAGTAGTGATTCCGGATGCAGAGGTGGGAAAAAGGGTTTTTCAATCTGTAAGGACGCTTGCCCAATATGTGGTTGAGGAGCAGGGGAAAAGATGATGGGGAAAGTTGCCTTCTGTTTTCCTGGTCAACTTCAGGAAAGACCCATGCTCAGGGAGGGGCATCCCTTGAGAGAGGATCCTTTTTTTAAGGAGTTGGTTGAGAAAGTCTCTCGACAGACCTCTTTTGATCTGATAGGTTTCCTCAGAGAAAGGGAGGAGCCATGTAATGAAATAGGTGTCAAACTTCAAGTGACCACCTATCTTCTCTCCATGGTCCACTTCTTCAGGCTGAAGAAGGCGGGTTGGATTCCAGACATTCTTACCGAACACAGCATGGGAATCTATGCCTCATTGGCTGCCTCAGAAGCCATCTCCTTTGAGGAAGGGCTCTTCATTACTGAATCAATCGGACGGTTGCTCGATAAGGAAGGTCGGCTTCATCCAGGGGCTATGGCAAGCATCATCGGATTGCCTCTTGAGGAGGTAAAAAGGATCTGTGAGGACCTCCAGGGATCTAAGCTCTTCATTGCCAATTTCAATGGAGGATTGCATTATGTCATTTCTGGAGAGGTGGAGGCTGTGGAGAAGGCTATTTTGCTTGCTCTTGCGAGAAAGGCCCTTTCTGCCACAAGGCTTGCTTTTAGTGTTGCCCTACACACACCACTTCTCTTTCCTTTGAGACAAGAGATTCAGAACATCCTTAAGGAGATAAGGATAGCCCAACCCAAGATCCCTATCCTCAATCACTGGACCGTCCGTCCCTTAAAGAAAGAGGAGGTTAAGGATTTTCTCTCCGAAGAGATCAGCAGGCCTGTCTACTGGGATCGATGTGTGGAAAAGTTGCTTCGAAAAGGATTTAACCAGTTTGTCGAAGTGGGACAGGAGGCAACCCTTACTAAATTGATACGATGGATCGATCATGAGGTAGAGACCTTCTCTGCTGGGAATCAAATAGAAGAGAAGGATTTGGGGTTACGGCTAAAGGATGCTCGTTTTGTCATCCGTCAAGGGAATCTAAGATGAAATATCATGAGACACCCCTTCAGGTTCGATTTTATGAAGTCGATGCTTATGGGATGGTCTGGCATGGCCACTATGTGGCTTGGTTTGAGGTAGGTCGAAATGACCTGACCCAAAGATTCCAGATGGGCCCATTTCAACTGAAGGGATTAAATCTTTTGGCACCGGTTGTTGAGTTAAACTGCCAGTTCAAATCTCCAGCCACCTTTGGTGATTCCCTCATCATCCAAACCACCATGGAGAGAACAGAGGTGGCCAAGTTAATCTTCTCCTATCGAGTGCTGGTTCAGGAAAATGGTAGGATTCTTGCTACAGGCTCCACTACCCATGTCCTAACCGATCTCAAAGGAAATCTTCTCTACAGGGTTCCTTTTGAGGTCGTCGAAAGGATTGAGGCCATGCAAAGATATTTAGAGGTTTGATGGCGCGATTTGAACTCTTATGAAGGTTCTTCTCATCGATCCTCCTCATCGACTCTTTCCAGGTCTTCGGATGTGGACCCCCTCCTTCGGGCTTCTCTCCTTAGGGGCTTATCTTGAAAAAGAGGGGATAGAGGTTCAACTCATTGATGCGACGACGCTTCGGAATCCTTGGAAGGACCTTTCGGAATCTATATTAAAAGCGAAGCCTGAGGTGATTGGGATTACCTGTTCTGCGACTTGCCTCTCCCCAGAGGCCCTTCAGACAATCCACCTCTCTAAAAAACTCTCACCCGATTCCATTGTGGTCGGAGGAGGAAGCCATTTCACCCTTATGGCAGAGTCCATTTTAAAGGAACTGAAAGATCTCGACTACATCGTCTTAGGTGAAGGAGAGATTTCCTTCTCCGAACTCCTTCATCATCTGTCCCAAGGAGGAAATGGGAGAGAGATAAAGGGGATCGCCTACGTAGATAACGGAAAGGTCATCCTTAACCCAAGACCAAACTTCATCACCCATTTAGATAGCCTTCCCCTTCCTGCCTACCATCTGATCGACGTGGAAAGCGATGCCTACTACTGGCATGGGATGGGGAGGAGGGCCTTTGGCCTTTCTACGAGCCGGGGCTGCGGGGATAGATGTGCTTACTGCTCAGAGACAAGATTTTGGGAAGGGGTCTGGAGGGGACGTAGTGGAGAGAAGGTAGTGGAGGAGATCTCTTATCTTCATCGGCGGTATGGAAAATCACTCTTTGTCTTTAATGAGAATACGTTCAATTGGAGCCGAAAACGTAATGAGGACTTTATCGAGACCTTGGGAAGATCAGGCCTCAGGATTCACTTCTGGTTCCAATCTCGGATCAAGGACATCCTACGTGATGAGGATCTTATCCCTGAAATGAGACGTCTTGGTCTTTATGAAGTGATGTTAGGGATAGAGAGCATTCATCCTGATGTGCTAAGCCGATATGAAAAAGAGCAATCGAGGGAGATGGCCGAGAAGGCTATAGAGATTCTCCGAAGAAATGGGATCATGGTGATGGCCAATATTATGTTTGGGGATTGGAACGATTCTCAGGCCTCTTTGGAAGAGGTATTTCGATTGGTTAAAAAAAAGAGCGATTTTCTTATCCTGACCCTTACGACCCCTCTTCCAGGGACAAAATATTTTGAGGAGGCCCAACGACTGGGTAGGATCAGGGAAAGGGATTTTGGAAAGTATGACTTCATGCATCCTATTATGGATACGAAGTTTCTCTCTGCCGAAGAGGTTCAGAGACTTCAGAAGGCCTATCTCAAAAAATATTACACCCAACCCAGAATCCTCCTTGGAGCCTTCTTCAACCCAAATCCTTTTAAGCGAATGGCCTATCGGCTTATCCTCCGATATGTATGGGAGAATGCTACAAAGAGGCCATGGAGACAGCCCAATTTGGCTGAGGTCGATAGGAATAATTCAGAGTTCGGGGTTCGGAGTTTGGAGTGCTAAACCCGCAATCGAAAAAGGTTCTCCTCATCTTTCCAAGAGAGAAGGGGATTACCTTCTCCAACGATACCCTTTACCCTTTTCCCATCCTGGGCCTGACCCTTCTGGCTGGCCTCTTTCCTAAGAATTATGAGGTCAAAATCATTAACGAATTGGTGGATGAAATCGATTTCCATGCAGAAGTGGATCTGGTAGGAATTACGGGTTTGACCTGTGTGATTAAAAGGGCCTATTCAATAGCGGATCGATTTCGAGCAAGGGGAGTAAAGGTTATTTTAGGGGGGGTTCACCCAAGCCTTTTACCGCAGGAGGCAAAGGAACATGCGGACACAGTCTTAATCGGTGAGGCAGAAGGAGTTTTGGAAGAGATTTTAGAAGATTTCGAAAAAGGGACTCTAAAACCCTTCTATAAAAATCGAAACTGGTCTGATTTGAAAGGAAATCCCATTCCCAGACGGGACCTCCTCAGCAAAACCCATCACTCCCTTTTTAAAACGATTGAGACGACCCGGGGTTGTCCAAATCGGTGTGACTTCTGCTCTGTTCCAACCATTAATGGGCATCGGTACCGCATGCGACCTCTTGAAGAAGTGGATCAGGAACTCTGCCTGACCTTAAAAAAGAAAGGGGAGTACCTCTTTCTTGCAGATGATAATATCACCGCAAAGAAGGATTATGCCTTAAACCTTTTTGAGATCTTTAAAAAACATCAAGTCAAGTGGATGGGGTTTGCAACCATTCAAATTGCAAAAGATGAGGAACTCCTCAAAAAGGCTCATGAGAGTGGTTGTGTATCGCTATTTATAGGGTTTGAATCCCTGCTCCAGGAAAATTTAGATGGCGTTTCAAAGAGATTTGTCTCTACCAAGGAGTTGGCCAATTTAGTGAAGGTCATCCAAGGTCATAAGATTGGAATTCAGGGGGCTTTCATCTTTGGGTTTGATGAAGATGATCATTCGGTCTTTCAGAAGACTGTCCACTTTGTTCAAAAAAACAATATTGAACTTCCCACCTTCTCGATCCTCACGCCCTTTCCAGGGACCCCTCTGAGAAAACGATTAGAAAATGAGGGGAGGATCTTTGACCAGGATTGGTCTCATTATGATATGAGCCATGTGGTCTTCAAACCCAAAATGATGACTCCCCAGCAGCTCCAGGAAGGTTATCTCTGGGCCCAGAAATATGTCTGCGCTCCTCGTTCGATCTTAAAACGTCTTCTCTGGGGTCCAAAGAATCACTTCCTTTATTTCTTGATGGCCAACTTTGTTCTCCGAGGGGCTCAAATGGAGGTGATTCGGAGAATCAAGAAAGATGAAATATCTAAAATACCTGTGACCCTATCCTAACCCATATGAAAATACTACTCATCTCTGTGAATCGAGAACGGATGCCCTACCCCGTCTTTCCTCTTGGCCTTGGTTATATTGTCAAAGCATTAAGAGAAGAGGGGCATAAGGTAGAGGTTCTGGACCTCTGCTTTTCTAAGGAAGTCACTACGGAACTTTCAGCCTTTCTCCTTCGTTTCCAACCTGAATTGATAGGGCTTTCACTGAGGAACCTGGACAATCTAACCTATCCCAAATCGATCTCCTATCTCAACGAGTTAGAAGAGGTGACGCAGGTCTGTCGCAGGGTTTCTCATTCAAAACTGGTAATCGGTGGATCGGGTTTTTCATTAGCCCCTAAAGAGCTGATGGACTATCTTGACATTGATTTCGGGATCGTGGGAGAAGGAGAAGAAGTGATTCTCGAGGTCATCCGAGCCCTTGAAAGGAAAGACTCCCCTTGCCCATCTCCATCCCTCCTTGTGAAAGGGAAGCCCTATCCTTCTTGGGTAGAGGGGGCAAAGGCCACCCTCATCTCCACCCCTGATCGAACTCTTTTTGAAACCAAGCGTTACTTAATAGAAGGAGGAATGGTCAATGTCCAGACCAAACGGGGTTGTCCATTCTCCTGTATCTATTGCACCTACCCTTTATTGGAAGGCAAAGAGGTTCGATTGCGAAAGGTAGGGGAGGTCGTGAGGGAGATTGAGCAACTTACCCAAGAAGAGGGATTGGACTACATCTACTTCGTGGACGATATCTTCAATTATCCCCCTTCCTATACAGAATCCCTATGTAGGGAGATGGTAAGACGTCAGATCAGCGTCAGATGGAACGCCTTTGTAAACCCGGGATTTCTAAGCGAAGACCTTCTGAAGTGGATGAAGGCGGCGGGGTGTGTGGGAGTTGAGTTTGGTACAGACTCGGGTTCTTCGAGGATGTTAAGGAATTATAAAAAGTCCTTCACCCTAAACGATATCCTCCGCGCCTCAACCCTCTGCACCAAATTAGATATCCCCCATTGTCACTACCTTCTTTTGGGTGGCCCTGGAGAGGATGAGCAGACCATTGAGGAGTCTTTTCACTTGATGGATGATCTCTGTCCAACAGCCATCATTGCCATGCTTGGAATCAGGATCTACCCTGGGACTGAGTTAGAACGGATCTCCCTATCTCAAGGGTTGATTGATTCTCATCACCATCTCCTCTTTCCTCATTTCTACATTTCGCCTGCATTAAAGGGAGAACTGGTAAAGATCGTCCGTGAGAAGGCCTTGATGAGGAACCGATGGATCATTCCAGGATTGGAGATCAACATCACCCAGGAGTTGATGGAGGGGATAAGAAGGTTTGGAATTCGGGGTCCACTATGGGAGATGGTCGGGAGAATGAAGCGACCAAGAGTCAGTCCCCTTAGAGAGAGGAAATGACCAATATCAACGCTCAATGGTCTATGAGTGAGGGTTTAAAATTTATTGAGACCTTTGAAAAAGTCTTTTTTATATGGGAGAGTAAGGTTCAAAACCCTTCGGATGCGGGCTTTGATCATTTTAATTTGCTAACCCTTTCTTTAAGCCACATAAACCTTTTCAGGGAAATAAATGTTATTTCTTAACCTTTATAGGTATCCGCCCGAAGGTTTTTTCACCTACCCTCCCATACTGGAGAATGGTTTATGATATACTTTTTCAGAGATCTCTTATTTGGGTATTGACATTTAAACGGGTGGAGTGGAGTTCACATAGAGGGATTTCAGTTGCCATGATCATAAGGTTAGGAGGTTTACGATGATACTCGAGGACAAAGTAACCATTGTCACGGGAGGCACAAAAGGGATTGGAAGGGCGACCTCGCTCCTACTGGCCCGGGAGGGAGCAGAGGTCGTTGCCAATTTTTCAAAGGATGTGGAGGCTGCAGAAAAATTAATGGAAGAAGCCAAATCAAACCAGCTCAGCATTGGTTTATATAAGGCAGATGTTACCCGGTTTGACCAAGTCAAAGAGATGGTGGAGGAGACCTTTGCTAAATATGGACAGATTGATATCCTGGTAAATAATGTGGGGTTGGTTCGGGATAACTTCCTTATGCTCATGAGCGATGAGGACTGGGATTCTCTTCTGAGAACCAATCTGACCAGTCTCTTCTATTGTTGCAGGGCAGTGATTCGAAAGATGATCCCCCAGAGAAGAGGAAAGATCATCAATGTCTCCTCTATTAGTGGAATTTTGGGCACATCTGGACAGACCAACTATGCGGCGACCAAAGGAGGAGTGATCAGTTTCACCAAAGCCCTTGCTCGGGAATTGGGTCCTTTCAATATTCAGGTCAATGCGGTGGCTCCAGGATTAATCGAATCAGACGTGGTGTCCAAGATGCCCAAGGAGAAAGTGGAAGCCATTATTAAATCCTCCAGCCTTGGAAGGATAGGAAAACCCGAGGAAGTGGCTCAAGCGGTTCTCTTTCTGGCATCCGAAGGGTCCGACTACATCACCGGCCAGACCATTGTCGTGGATGGAGGGATCGTTTAAGGGCCTCATCTTCTTTCCAAAAACCGTTTCATCTCTGGATCATAGAGGAAGGTGAAGAAGGTGGCCATGGCACCCAGAGTGGGAAGAGGATCCTCCTTTGAAAGGATATCATAGCAGGTATGGGGTTCAAAGAAGTGAAAGAAAGAAGGGTTGAGACGGAACCGCTCAGGATTGGTTAAGAAGTGGAGGATATCTCCTAAGAGAAGCCATCTGCAACGCATCCCAACCTTATAAGAAAGAACAGGTTCAATATCCTCCCCTTTGGCTATCCTTAGCATGAGGTAAGGAAAGTCAACTCCTGAGAAGATGGCCAGCTGCAATGAACCCCAGAAACGGGGATTCACTTCCATCAATTTTGGAGTGTCGTCTCTTGGATCCACTTTAAACTCTACCAATGCAACTCCCTTCCAATTTAATTGCCTCAGAAGGGAAAGGCCTAAATCCATGACTTGGGGATGCCGAACGCTTTCCCGCAATGTACTGGGGCCTCCTCGGACAGGATACATCCTCAACTTTTTGTGGACAAAGGCTGCTTTCAGATTGGAGTGATGGTCAAAAAGTACAGAAAGACCAAATGTCCCACCTCCGTCAGGGATATATTCCTGAATTAGAGGAAATGGATATCGTCGATGCACTTCCTGATAAGAGGAGAGAAGGTCCTCTCTTTTATTCACATAGACCATTCCAAAGGAACCGGAACTGACTCGGGGTTTGATCACAGAAGGGATGGGGATGTTAAACAAGTCCTCATTAAGGGGGATTGAGTGAATAGGGTTAGAAGAAGAGGGGAGGGGATAAAAAGTCTTCGGGACTGGAATTCCATTTCGCCCTGCAAATTGGATGAGGTTGGCTTTATCGCGGACAAATTCAATCTTTGAAAATTCCGGGATGAGAAGGGAAGTAAATTTTGAGATTTCGGAGGAGTATTTGGCCACAAGCAGAAGGGTCTCCTCTTCCATCGGGAAGAGGCAGTCATACTGGTTTTGGCTCAACTCTCTAAGGAGAAATTCGATAAATCTCTCTGGATGGATCCGAGGAGATGGGTAGAGGATACGCCTGGAGCAGTACTTTGAAAAGAACGAGGTATTGAGAAAGGTCCTTTCTCCAACCGTGACATGGATGCCTTTGCGGCCGAGGGATCGGACTACGGCCAATGTCTTTCTCCAATGACCATCTGTAACCAGAACCTTCATCATAAGTTTGAAGTTTCTCGTTCTCTCTTTAGGCGATCAAGGAGTCTTGGAAGTGGATTCGGTTATGTCTTCTCCTGGAGAGAGGGTCTTTTCTTTCTTCTTTCCAAAAATTTTTGAAAGCAGGATACCAAGCTCATAAAGCCCCACCAAGGGAAGGGCCATCAGCACCTGGGAGATGACGTCAGGAGGGGTCAATACAGCTGCAAAGATGAAGATGAGGAGAATGGCATATTTTCTGTGTCGGGCTAAGGCCTTTGCATCGACCACCCCAATCTTGGCAAGGAGGGTCAGGACGACAGGGAATTCGAAGACTAAACCAAAGACAAATAAGAATTTGATACTGAAAGAGAGGTACTCCTTCATGCTCGGCATGGGTTTGATAAAGTCAGTGGCATATCCCAATAGGAATTTAAATCCAATGGGGAGGGCTATGAAGTATCCGAATAGGACACCTCCAACAAAGAAGATGGAACCGCCCAGTACAAAGGGGACAACGTATCTCTTCTCTTTTTGATAGAGACCAGGAGCAACAAACGCCCAGATCTGATAAAGCACGAAGGGGGAAACCAAGATTAGCCCTGCGATAAAGGCCACCTTCATATAAGTGAAGAAGGCCTCAGCGACACTGGTAAAGATCAAAGATCCACCCTCAGGCATCATCTTTAAAAGGGGGTGTGCAAGGATATTAAAAATGGTATCCGCAAGGGCATAACAGAGGATAAACCCTATGCCGATGGCGATGAAAGAGTAGATCAACCGCTGCCTTAATTCCTTGAGGTGGGCGGTTAATGGAAGTTTCTTCTCATCCATGAGAAGGGACCTTTCCGTTTGCCCCTTCCGATTCCTCCTTCTTTTCACTTTCAGATGGAATCGATGGTTCTTCGGGAGGGGATGATTCTGCAGAGGTAGAATCATCTAACTGACTGGATATCTCTTCGGTCAACTTGGACGAGGTCTCTTCAAGAATACCCGTTAACTGGTCATCTGTAATCGCGCTTTTGATCTCCTCGAGTTCTTTGGTCTCTGCTTCAAAACTCTCTTTCACCTCCTCAGTGGCCTTCTTAAATTCCCGCATTGCCCGGCCAAAGGCCCTGGCCAGTTCTGGGAGTTTATTCGGACCAAAGACGATCAGGGCGATAGCCAGGATGATCAGAAGTTCTGGCAGTCCAATATTAAACATAGGGCTCCTCCTTTATGTTTATATCATAAACCATCTTTTTAATGCAATGGTCAGTGAGAGTGGTGAAGTGGAAAGTCCAATAATCCTGGGAAGTGAGAGGCTTGCTTCCAATCTAAAAATTGCAAGTGAAATCAGGCATTGTTTATAATAGGGTTTGGGGAAGGTATAATGGAACTTGGGTTTCTAAAAACGCTGGTCATCATCTTCGGGGTTTCGGCTTCTGTCATCTTTTTACTCCACAAAATAAGAATCCCATCTATTGTAGGCTTTCTCATCGCTGGCCTCCTCCTTGGACCTCATGGATTTGGGTTAGTCAGGGATATCCATGAGGTCGAACTCCTTGCCGAGGTGGGCATCATCCTTCTTCTATTTACGGTCGGCTTGGAGATTTCGCTTAAGAACCTAAAAAGGATTCGTTCTGCATTGTTGGGAGGAGGCTTCTCCCAAGTTCTTCTTACGATTGTGGCCACCGCATTGATCATCTATCCTTTCCTTAAGGATTGGAACGTCTCACTTTTTACCGGATTTCTCATCGCCCTGAGCAGTACAGCCATTGTCATGAAGATGCTCTTTGATCGTGGGGAGATCGATTCCCCTCATGGTCGCCTCTCCATAGGGATTCTCATCTTTCAGGATCTCTGTGTGGTTCCGATGATGCTCCTTATTCCCATCCTCTCGGGGGCAAGAGGGAGTGCTGTTGAACTATTATGGATGGCTCTTAAATCTGCCGTCATCCTCTTCATGGTCGTCTTCGGAGCCAGATGGCTGGTCCCGAACATCCTTCACCAGATCGTTCACACCCGAAGCCGTGAACTCTTTGTCATCACCCTCATCCTCCTCTGTCTTGGAACAGCCCTCTTTACCTCCTGGTTTGGGCTCTCACTTGCCCTTGGGGCATTTCTGGCAGGTCTGATCATCTCTGAATCGGAGTATGCCTATCAAGCGATCTCAGAAATCCTCCCTTTAAAAGACAGTTTCAATGGACTCTTCTTCATCTCCATAGGGATGTTGATGGATCTCTCTTTCCTTTATGAGCATACGGGTGTGATTCTCATCTGCGTGGTTTCAATCCTTCTGCTCAAAACGTTAACAGGTTTCTTCTCTCTTCATTGGATTGGACATCCCATGCGGATATCGCTCCAGAGTGGTATCCATCTGGCTCAGATTGGTGAATTCTCCTTTGTTTTGGCCATGACTGGAAAATCGGCAGGGTTGATTTCAGAGGGAAATTACCAGCTCTTCCTCTCAGCCTCTGTGACCACCATGCTCCTTACCCCTTTCCTCGTTCAGGCCTCTCCCTCCCTTTCCACTTGGATGAGTACAAAAAGATTTCTCCAAAGACTGGAAAGGATGAGAAAGAGAGCGGAAAAGGAAAGCCTTCATTTGCCCAGGGAGGGCCATGTCATCATTATTGGGTTTGGATTAAATGGAAGAAATTTGGCCGAAGGGTTGAAGGAGACATCCATCCCCTATGTCGTTCTTGAGTTGAATAATGATACCGTTCGAGAGATGAGGAGGAAAGGGGAGCCCATCTTTTTTGGTGATGGTACTCGGTTGGAAATCCTTCACAAATTGGGTCTCAAAACAGCCAGAATGCTGGTCGTCGTGATCTCAGACCCTGCCTCTACCCGAAGAATTGTCCAACTGGCAAGAAAGGAGAACCCAAGAATTTATATTATTGTCAGAACACGTTACACCGCTGAGGTTGAAGATTTATTAAGACTTGGGGCCAATGAGGTCATCCCTGAAGAGTTTGAGACATCGATTGAAATCTTTGCAAAAGTCCTTCATCGCTATCAAGTCCCAAGGAATCTCATCTATGATCAGATCGAGAAGATTAGAAACCGAAGTTATGAGGCGCTGAGAAGGGTGGAACTTCCCTCAAGGGGATTGCCTGAAAAATGTGATATCATCACCGCAATTGAAACCGAAACCTATCTCCTCAGGGAGCATACCCCTGCAGTAGGCCATTCCATCAGAGATCTCAAAATCCGTTCCAAGACAGGAGCCACGGTCATCGCGGTCAGCAGGGATGGAGAGATTGTCTCCAGTCCAGATCCAGATTTCATCTTCCAGCAAGGGGATGTGATCTATCTGATCGGGGAGAGGGAGAAGGTTCTAAAGGCGATTGATCTCTTGGAATCGCCCTCCTAAAAGAATGGAATTTTAACAGAGGAAAATGATATCAACCCATGGCCAAATTTAAAAATGACCAATCCATCAGGAAGGAGGAGTCTCGTGATCCCTATCCATATTAATGTTCCCTATTCCATGCTCGTTCAACGAATCGATTTTGCCCTTGAACACCAAATCCATCCCGAAATCTATTTTAGCGCTGAAGAGTTAGACGACTGTAGAGAGAACGAGGTTGAGGAGTTGGCTCACACCCTCCATAAAAATAACCTGAGTATGACTCTTCACAGCCCTTTTATGGATCTCAGTCCTGGGGGTGTGGACAGAAAGGTTAAGGAGATTACCTTCAGTCGATTTTCAAAGATGATTGAATTGGGAAGGGTGTTCGAGCCAAAAACGATCGTCTTTCATCCAGGCTATGAGAAATGGAAATTCGATGGCAACGTTGGGCTTTGGTTAAGAAGCAGTCTTCAGACCTGGTCCCCCTTGGTGGAGAGGGCCCAGAAGATGGGATTGATCCTTGCTCTGGAAAATGTGTTTGAGGAAGATCCAGATCCAATTAAGAGACTTCTGATGGAGATGGACTCCCCCCATTTTCGATTCTGTTTTGATACGGGTCACCATCACGTCTTCAGTAGGACGCCTCTTTCCTTATGGGTTGAAACCTTAGGTGAATATCTGGTCGAGGTCCATCTCCATGACAATCATAAGGAGATGGATGAGCACCTTCCGATGGGTGAAGGAAGCTTCGATTTTGATCAATTCTTCAATCTCCTCCAGCAATACGGACTCCATCCCATTTATACGATTGAACCTCATGAGGAAGCCCACCTCTGGAGGGGGTTGGAGGCCGTCAGACGGTTTGTAAAATAATTTCCCCCTTCTTACCTGCCAAAGATTTGCTTGATCTCGTCGACAAATTGAGGAAAGGGAGTAGGATGAAAGGAGAGGAGAAAAGCGACGAAGAGCAATCCTCCCAACCCCTTTCTCTTCCCATCCAGAGGGGTTTGGTCATCGATGGGAGTAGGATGACGAAATCCAAAGAGGATGATGAGGACGAGAAGAAGCATCCATCCAGGATTATAGAAGACGGTAATAAAGGCCATGACCAGAATAGTGATCAGGAACACCAGCCTACTTTTCCTTCCAAAGAGGGCATAGGCGATGTGACCTCCATCTAACTGCCCGACAGGAAGGAGGTTGAGGGCGGTGACGAAAAGACCAACCCATCCTGCATATCCAATCGGGTGGAGGATGACGTCATGATTTTGAGGAACCTGTCCCAAAACGAGACGCTGGAGGATGGAGAAGAGGAAGGGGTCTGCCAGACGGATAGTTCCTTCTTGAAGATGGGATTGATGGATCACCCTTGAGAGTTTTAAACCGATCACAATCGCAGGGATGCTCAACAGAAGACTGGTCAGGGGTCCTGCCGCACCTGTATCGAAGAGAGACTTACGAGAGGAGATGGTGCTCTCCATACGGATTACGGCGCCTAAGGTTCCAAAAGGGGAAAATGGAAAGGGGAGGAAGAAGGGTAGAGTGGCTTTCATCCCATACCTTCTGGACATGAAGTAGTGGCCTAATTCATGTCCGAGAAGGATGAGCATGATCGCCATGGAGTAATAAGGCCCCCCGGTTAACCAGGTGGAGGCGACCGTCAGAACAAAAAGGATAATGTGGATCAGGTTTCGTCGCATCGAAACCCTTATTTCCTCTTCTTATGACGATCCCTATCCAATCTCTTTTTATGTTTGTGTTTCCGCATCTTCTTTCTTCGCTTCTTGACCACACTTCCCATAGAACACTTCTCCTCATGAATCAGAATCTTCCTGTGTCAATCCACAATGACATTGGTCTGGGTCCTCAGGACCCCGGGAAGTCCCTGAATTTTAGTGACGATGAAATCGCCAAGGATGTTGATGTCCGGGGCCTCCACCAGCACAATCACATCATAAGGGCCGGTGGTGGAATTGGCTCGCTTCACCCCCTCGATCTTAGCCGCTTCCTTTGCCACATCCCGGGCAGTTCCTGCAGTGCATTCAATAAAAACATAGGCAGAAATTGGCATAACATCACCCCCTCTAAAAACAAGATATATTAAACTTCACCCAATTTCAAGTTTAAAAAATTGGAGAGGGTCCTGTTTGAATGGTTATTTTTACGAAAATCATTTTTTGACGTCAGGGTATGCACACCCGCATACCCTGACTTATTCTTATCCTACCTCTGATGTGCCTTCAGAAAGTCCATGCAGAACTTCAGAGCTTCTTCGCCAGGTAGGCCCTTTGATTTTGCCTCTTTGACATAATCATCAAGGATGGGCCTCAATCTTTCTGACCAACGGTTATTCTCCTCTTTAGAGAGAACCACAACCTTACCCCCCCTCTGGACGAAAACCTCTTTTCCCTCTTTATCAAGATCATCCCAAAGCCTTCCCATCTTTTCTATCCATTCCTCGTTAATCTTTTCGATAATCTTCTGAAGGTCTGCAGAAAGACTGTTCCATTTATCTTTATTCATAATAATGTAATTTGCATTTACATAAGCGGTCCCATATTCAGTGCTATCCGTGATGACTTCAGCCAGTTTAAATCCTTTCATCGGTTCATACGGGCAGATGATGCCTTGGACAACCCCTTTCGAAAGGGCATCATAGGCCTCAGACATTGGCATAGCCACAGGGGCACCGCCAAGGGCCTGAACGACCTTTGCGCTTGTACCAGTGGATCGGATCTTGAGCCCCTTCAGGTCTTCAAGATTTCTTACAGGCCTTTTGGCAAAGAGCATATGGGGTGGTGAAGTCGTGAGGAAAAGGACTTTAACTTCTTCAAGTTCCTTAGGCTTGAATTTCTTATAGTATTCATTTGCCAATTTCGCTCCTACATACCCGCTTTTGTAACCCAGTGGGAGGTCAAGCACTTCCGTGAGAGGGAAACGACCCATTGTGTAGGAAAAAAAACTTAGTCCCAAATCTGCAACCCCTTTGATGACCCCTGCGTAGGTTTGCGTAGGAGGAGTAAGTGTGCCTCCAGGAAATTGTGTTACCTTTACCCTACCATTGGTTCTCCTCTCCACTTCCTTGCACCACTGATCCATGATGACACTAATCTTATTGTCAGGTGGAAAGAAGTTGGAGAGATTGAGTGTGATTGGTTTCTCCTGAGCAAAACCAGAAGAAGATGAATAAAGCAAAACAAACATCCCTAACACTACGATCAACCCTAACCTCTTTTTCATACCATCACCTCCATCATTTTTTCCCCCAGAGGGGTTTATTTTGAGCCCTGTCTGGTGGAGAGACCCCCTCTCACCCATGGGCTTTGTTCCTTTCTTCAATATTTTAAAAAAGAGGGAAGAAAAAGTGCAATTTGGGGAAATAGAAATAATAGACAAACAACAAAGACTAAACTGAGCAAAAATGGTGTAACTCCTTTATAGATCACCCCAAAAGACTCTTTAGTGATGTTTCTGACTACAAAGACATTGACTGCTACCGGCGGGATGATCACCCCGATCATTATGGTAAGATGGAGAAACATTCCAAACCATATCAAATCGTAACCGAGTTTGGCAACGATTGGGTAGAAGATGGGGGTGGCAAGAATCATAAATGCAAGATCATCGACGAAGGAACCTCCCAGAAGGTAAATCAAACCGATCAGAATCAGGATCAGGTGGCGGTGAAGAGGGAGATGGATAATCCAGTCCGCTGCTACCATAGGGATCTTGGTCACTGTAATAAAATGTCCGAAGATGGTGGAACCTGCAATCAGGATCAGGACCATACAGGCGGTCACCAGAGATTCTTTCAGAGATTTGAAGAGGGTTCGAAGATCCATGTCTCGGGTAGCGAATGCCAAGACCCCAACGGAAAAAGCTCCAACACTACCCGCCTCTGTGGGAGTGAAAAACCCCTTCATCATCCCACCCATCACGACGAGAAAAATAAGTAAAATCCCTGCCACTTCCCTTATTGATAGGATTCTCTCCTTCCATGTGAAGATTTTTCCCTTTGGACCAAGCGATGGATTGACTCTGCACCACCCATAGATGATGGACAAGAAAAAGAAAGAGACGAGGAGACCAGGGAAGACAGAGGCGAGGAAGAGTTTTCCAATAGATTGTTCAGTAATGATCCCATAGACGATCAAAGGGACACTTGGTGGAATGAGACAACCGAGGGTACCTGAAGCCGCTACCACCCCTGTTGAAAGCATCCGACCATATCCATATCGATCCATCTCTGGAATGGCAACGCTGGCAAAGGTTGCTGAGGTCGCAGTGGTCGAACCAGTCACACTTCCGAAAGCAGTTGCTCCTCCAACGGTGGCCATAGCCAATCCTCCAGGGATGTGTCCAATAAATCGGTAAGCTGAATCATACAATCTTTTAGCAATCCCTCCATTGAAAGCGAGCTGACCCATAAGGATAAAAACAGGGACCACGGTAAACCCATAGGTTGAAAGGGTATCGTAGACATCATGGGAAACCATGGTAAACCCTGCTTTTAACGAAACAATGATGCTGAAGCCGACGAAGCCGATGATGGCCATGGCAAAACCCAGCTCCAATCCCGTAAGGAAGACTGCTATCAATAACAACAGGCCAATAATTCCTACTGTGATCTCACTCATATTTTTTTTCAAAAAGCTTCAGGATATCGCAAAAGAGGACGAGGCACTGAAAGAAACAGCAAACCCCTAACCCATAAATGACTGGATGAATAGGGATATGACGGGTAGGCGTCACCTCCCTTGCTATATATATATCCATCCCCAGGATGAAAAGATTCCATCCAATGATGAAAAAGAGCACGATCCCTATGGATTTCGTAGTAAAAAGGAGGATCTTTCTTTTGATCTTTGAAAGCTTTAAAATAAAAAAGTCAACATAGATATGGGCTTTTCGCCATGAAGTCAGGGGAATCGAAAACCCAATAACGACTGCTCCGGTAAGCCCAACGATTTCATAAGTTCCAATAATGGGTCTTCGAAAAGACCTCAGAATGACATCCGCTACTGTCAGCAACACCATGAAGGCCAGAGTTAAAGCGGCGAAAGAATTCATCCATTGACTAATCTTTGAAACAGTCCCTAATATTTTTTGCATGGGTCTCAATCCAATTTAAGACCTATTTCAAAGTTACTATTTCACCTTACTTAGTTCTTTCTCATCGATATGAAAACTATGCTGATCCGTGGGAAAATCTCCTTTTCTTACATCCTCGATGTAGGACTGGAAGGCCTTAAGCATCAGTTCACTAAGATTCACATATCGTTTGGCAAATTTGGGTGTGAATCGGTCAAAAAGACCTAATAGGTCGTGGACCACCAAGACCTGGCCATCGCAGTCAACCCCTGCACCGATTCCAATGGTAGGAATCTTCAAACGCTCCGTAATCATTTTGGCAATCGGTGCTGGGATTGCCTCGAGGATAACAGAAAAGACTCCTACCTCTTCAAGAGAAAGGGCATCGTCGATGATCTTTTGAGCTGCCTGGGCATCTTTTCCTTGGACTTTGAAGCCCCCCAGCATGGAAATGGTTTGTGGAGTCAGTCCAATATGACCCATTACCGGGATCCCAGCCTTGACGATCGCCCTTGCAATCTCTTTGACACTGGCACCCCCTTCTAACTTTACTGCGTCTGCTCCACCTTCCTTCATGAATCGGCCTGCATTGATGATGGCCTCCCGTTCTGAGGTATTAAAGGACATAAAGGGCATATCCCCAACGAGCAGAGCATATTTTGTTCCACGGCTCACAGCCTTTGTGTGATGGATCATCTCATCCATGGTCACAGGAAGGGTATTCTCATAACCCAAAACGGTCATTCCCACCGAATCACCGACCAGAATGATGTCGATCCCCGCTCGATCTTCAAGTAATGCAGTAGGATAGTCATAGGCTGTGAGCATGGTAATCTTTTTGCCTTCATCCTTCATCCTCTGAATATCGACAGGTGTGATTTTATTGCGGTCCATCTATACCTCCAAAGTCATTAAAAGGTTCTTTCGATCACTTTGATCAACTCTGTCACCATCCGATTATAGGGGACAGAGATCCCCATGCCTTCAGCTTCTCGGACGATTGCCCCATTGATGGCATCGATTTCGGTTTTACGTCTGCGATCAACGTCCTGGCCCATGGAGGAGCGGTTTTCCCGGGTGGCCTCTGCAACCCATTTGACTTTCTCAACGGGGTTTCCTTCGATCTGAATTCCCTTTTTTCTGGCCACCTCTACTGCTTCTGAGACCAGTGCTTCCATCAGCCTCACAGTCTCAGGATAATCAAGGAGTTGGCCATTTTTTAAACCGGTTAGGGCAGTAAGGGCATTGATCCCCACATTCATGAAGAGTTTCTCCCAGATGAGATCGTGAATATGAGAGGAAACCTCTGTCTCGATGCCTGCCTTCGTAAACATCTGGGCAATCTGATTAACTCGATCCGTTATTTGATGATTCCGTTCACCAATATAGGTCTTTCCCCATCCCGCATGACGGATATGGCCTGGCTTAATGAGGGTGGCTCCATGGCCGGTGATTCCTAAAATCACCTTTTTAGGATCTATCTTTTTACAAAGGGCCTCCTCGTTTCCAAGACCATTCTGTAAGGTAAGAAAGATGGTCTCTTCCTTTTCAAGGACCAGAGAATCTGAAACCGCTCTTTCCGTATCGTAGGTCTTGACAAAAAAGATGACCAGGTCGGCTTTCCCTACTGACCTCACATCAGGGGTGGCCCTCATCGGGATGATCTGTACCTTTCCTCTCTCTTCAAAGATAAGGCCCTCTGAGCAGATCCTTTCAACCTGTTCCGGTTTATAACCCACCAGCCAGAGTTCCTCATTCGAAAGGGTGAGAAGTCCCCCAAAAAGGCTTCCCATGGCTCCTGGACCGATCATCGCTATCTTCATGGTCTTATGGATCAAAAGAAGGTTAACAGAGGTTAGTTCAAAAATCAACCTATACGCTCTCGGAGAACTCAGAGCATTTGAAAGAAGAGCAAGAGAGTGAGAAGGATCATTCCAATGGAGGTCATCCAGGCAATGACGTTAAAGATCGGTCCATTGGTGTGGGACATCATCAATCGTTTATCGTTGATGAGAAGGAGAATGAAGATCAGAATGAAGGGAAGGACAATTCCATTGATGACCTGAGAAAAATACATAATCGGGATGAGGGGGACCTCGGGATAAAGGATGATTCCTGCTCCAAGGAAGATGATTAGAGTGTAGATTCCATAAAACTGAGGAGCCTCCACAAACTTTTTATCGATCCCCACTTCCCATCCTAACCCCTCACAGATGAGATAGGTTGTTGAGAGAGGGAGGATAGAAGCAGCAAAAAGCGACGCATTGACCAGACCAAAGGCAAATAGATAGGTGCAATACTTGCCAGCCAAAGGTTCGAGGGAGAGGGCCACGTCTTTGGCTGTTTCGACCTTCACGCCGTGTTTGAAAAGGGTTTCTGCACAGACAAGAATGATAAAGAAGGCAACGATGTGGACCACCACCGACCCCATGATCACATCAAATCGGGCATACCGATACTCTTCCACCTTAATTCCCTTCTCAACGATCGAAGCCTGAAGGTAGAACTGCATCCAAGGAGCAATGGTCGTTCCTACAAGGCCGATCACCATGGCCATCTCAGAAGGTTTCATTTCAAAGGTTGGTTTTAAAAACTGATCGATCACATGATTCCAATCGGGCTTAATGATAATCCCTGTGATGATATAGGAGAGATAGAAGACGCATGCTACCAGGAATGCCTTTTCCACTGATTTATAAGTCCCTTTGACTACCATCCACCAGACCAGAAATGCACTGAGCGGGACGGAGATCCATTTGTTAACCCCAAAGATCTCCATCCCTGCTGCCACCCCCGCAAAGTTTGAGATGGCATTGCCCATATTGGTTAGAAACATTCCAATCATGAGATAGAATGTGATCTTGGCTCCAAATTTTTCACGGATCAGGTCTGAAAGTCCTTTCCCTGTCACCACACCCATTCGAGCACACATCTCCTGAACCACAATAAGAACAATCATGATGGGGATAAGTGACCAGATCAACTTCAACCCATACTCCGCTCCGGCTAAGGAGTAGGTGGTAATACCGCCTGCATCGTTGTCCACATTGGAGGTGATGATTCCAGGACCCATCAGGATAAAGAAGAGGCCTACCGTCCTCCAAAGAGAACGTCTTGAACTCGAAACCCATTTTGCATACTCTGCCATCGTGAATCCCTTACGAGGTTAAAGATAAATACCCAATAACTAAAGTCCAATCTCCAAATAAGCTCCAATATTCCATCACCCAATAGTCAAACCATTTTTTGATTGGAATTTAAATTTGGACGCTTATTTCGTTATTAATCCTGGGTGATAGAGATACAAGATTACCCGGCATCGGGAGCTAACACATCTAAGACACTTCTGAAGCCGATGACTCCTTTCAGATGACCTCCCTCATCCACCACAGGCAGGGCTCTAAATCCATACTTTGCAAAGGCATCTACCACTTCTTTCTGGTCTGCATCCGGTTTCACACTCACTACCCTTGAAGGGGAGATCTCGGAAAGGGTCTGATGGGAGTGAGCCGTGAGCAGGTCACGGATGCTTACCACCCCACGAAGTTCCTCCTCCTCATCTACAACAAAGATATAGTCCATAATGTCCAGATTCGGTGCTTCAGCCTTCAATCGTGAGATGGCTGTCTCTACCGTCACCTCGGGGGGGAGGCTCAGATAGGCGGTCGTCATCAAACCCCCTGCCGTCTCTTCGGAATGGATGAGAAGTTCTCTCAGATCCTCAGCCTTTTCCTTCTCCATTCCTTCAAGGATCTCTTTAGCCCTCTCCTCAGGGAGGTCGGCCAGAAGGTCAGCTGCCTCACTCGGGGACATCTCCTCAACAATATCAGAAGCCTTTTCAACAGGGATTTCTTCGATGAGCGATTTCTGAATCTTGGGGTCTATCTCCTCCAGGGCCTCCGCAGCGGTCTCCGTATCCAAGGCATGAAAGATGGCCGACCGCTCACGGCTGCTAAGCTCTTCCATAATGTCGGCTAAATCGGCTGGGTGAAGATGAGAGAGTTTCTTTTGAGATACGCTCAGATGGAGAAGATCTGAACCCGAAAGGAGTTGAACGTACTTCCAAGAGATAAACTGATTGGGAAGAACATAGGAGAAGAGCCATTGAAGGAGTCGGTCCACCACCCTCTCCCAACCGACCCTCCTCATCAATCCTCGAAACCCTACATCCACATGGACCAACCTTAGATGAGAGTTAACCCGAAGGAAGTGAAGGTCGTTGACCCTGACCACCTTTGCCCCATACGTATCCACGATCTGTTTATCCATCACCTCCTCCCGAAGAAAGACGCTCTCTTTTTCGGGAAGGGGAGATGGAAGAGCGGGGAGTCGGTCTTCGTTTAGAAGGATTCGGGGTTCGATCTGACCAATCTTCTCCCAAGGAAGGTAGAACTTTTTCCCTTTACTTCGAATCACCATACCGATGACCATTGGATAGGGTTCCTCTCTGATAGCGACCAAATCAGAGATTCTTCCTATTCTCTGGCCGGATGGGAAGTAGACGCCTCTGTTTAAAAAATCACTGAAAAAGTAAAAATCTTTCATGTGTTGTTCCATTTGCAAGAATCGCGGTTAAATGTTGGGTAAAGGGGGAATTTGAAATTAACTCTATATCGTTATAACGACTTCGGAGAAAGGTGTCAAATGGAAATTGTCCTGAGTTCTCCTTCCTTCATCTCTTCAAGGGTCTTTTTTAGTTTGGTCAGGATATCGCCCTCCAAATCCTTTTGGGAGTAGACCGGAAGGAGAAGGATTTTGAGGTTCAAAAACCTTGGATCCTCCATCACGTGCTTAAA
>CAZFDM010000165.1:0-11042 GCA_964517975.1 uncultured Syntrophaceae bacterium | reverse complement strand
AGCCAGAGGTTAAACCCACATAGAAAAATTGTAAACAGAATAATGACCAAGTGTGAAATTTCAAGATAAACAATTTTTTCTACATAATAGAGGATAAAAGATCCTGTATAGGCTAAAGTAGGATCATGCTTCGATCTTAACCAGACCTCAAGGTAGGTAAGAGGACAGGACCAATTAAAAATTTGGATCACCAAGGCAAAGGCGAGGCCAGAGAGATGAAAAATCTTGATGGTCTTATTTTTAACTCCCCAAATCCCCCCAATAAAGAGGAAGACGATCCAAAGAAAATGGAGTAAGATGACTCCATCTGCAAGAATTTTGTAGATCATCATTCCCTAAAACCTTAACCCCTTCCTTTTCCTAAGGCCAGATAAATGGGAGGATTGACGAATCTCAATGGGGGAAGGAGGGGGAGATTTTTCTCTGGCCATTTGAAGCATCACGATAGCAACAATTACTCCGATCCCTCCTAAGACTTGAAGAGGAGACAATATTTCTCCCAAGATGAAATAGGCCATCAGCCCAGCCACGACTGGTTCCCAGGTAGCCGTAATACTTGCTCTGGTTGCCCGGATGCACTCCACTCCCTTGAGGTAGAGGCCAAAAGGGATAAGGGTTGAGAAAATCGAGATATAAATAAAGGCAAGCCAGACCTTAAAGGGATGTCCGTCTTTGATAATCTTCATAGGAGAAATGAGAATGGAAAAGAAGAGTCCAGCAAATCCAAACCCATAGAGAATAAGGGTCCAGGGATCATACTTTTTTAACCCTTTTTCTCCGAATAGCATATAGAAAGCAAAGAAGAGGGAACCGATAAGACCGCTTATAATTCCAATCTTATTTAATCTTAGTAAATTGATCTGGTATCCTCCGACCACCAAATAACATCCAAATAACGACAGCAATAGAGAGGTGATTTTCCCCTTTGAAAAGGGCTCTTTCTGGAAGAGATAGGAATAAATAGAAACCCAAATCAGAGAAAGGTATTGAAGGAGAATGGCCGGGGCTACCTGGATTTTACTAATCGTAAAATAGTAGGCATACTGCATCCCAGCCACCCCAACGAGACCCAAAATGAGAAAATAGGAAAGGTCTTTGATGGAAATGACAAGACGTTTAGAAGAGAAAAGGAGAAGGAAAAGAAGGAGGGTAAGGGTTGAAAGAATGAGACGGATGAGCACAAGTTCTCCGGGTGGGAGGCCAATGTTAAAGAGAGATTTAGCCACCACGCTTGAGACTCCCCATAGGGTCGATCCAATCAAAATATAAAGATATCCACGAAACTCAACTTTTCTCATCCAGCCTCATCGTTGCATAGAATCCAATAAAAAATCAACCCAAAATATTCTTGACAATTCGTTTGTATCGGGTTAAGAGGGTGTACTAATATTTAGGACTTTGTCTAATATAATGAAACCCCAATTATATCCCCTTTCTACCACTGTCCAGAAGGCCTTTAGGCTATTAGAGATCATAGGTGAGAGGCAACCTGTTCGGGCCTCAGAAATCCTCAACGAATCAAACCTTACCCGAAGTAACCTTTACCGTCTTCTTTCAACATTCCAAAAGATGGGGTATATAGAAAGAGACAATGATTTAAAATATCGCCTCAGTTTTAAGATCTTTGTTCTTGGGAACACCATCCCGCAACGGAATCAATTATCTGAAGTTTCTCGGCCATTTATGGCAAGGCTTGCTCAACGGTGTAAGGAGAATGTCAACCTTGCCGTGTTGTTCGGGCAAAAACTATTATATATAGATAAGATTGAAAGCCCCCATTATTTAAAACTTGACCAACCCATTGGTAGAACAGATCCACTTCATTGCACTGCATTGGGAAAGGCACTCCTTTCAGGGTTAAGCGAGCAAGAACTAAAAACCTATTTGAAGTCTACCAAATTAATTTCCTATACCAAGAAGACGATTACAGATCCCAAGGTATTGGAGAAAGTGATCCAAACGGTGAGGAGAGAAGGGTATTCCACCGATCTGGAAGAACTTAGTGAGGGGATTCATTGCATCGGTGCGCCCATTAAAGATATCACAGGAAAGGTGATTGCTGCTATCAGTATTTCTGCTCCTTCGATTCGTTTGACAAAGCAGAAGATAAAAGAATTGAAGAAGCCCCTATTGGAGGCCTCTTTGGGGATTTCAAAAAGGTTGGGATATCGGAAATAAAGAAGGGAAGGGGGTAAGGAGATGAAGAAGAATGTGTTGGATTTCCAGAGGATGAAGCAAGAAGGTCAAAAAGTGGCCTGGCTTACGAGTTATGACTTCCCAACAGCCCAGTTTGCAGAGAGGGCTGGGGTAGATATGATTCTGGTTGGAGACTCCATGGGTATGTGCGTCTATGGTTATCCAGGAGGGACGATACCCGTGACCATGGATCAATGTATTGTCCATTCAGAGGCGGTTCGCCGGGGAGCCCCGAATACTTTTATCATGGGGGATATGCCATTCCTCTCCTATCAGATCACACCAGCAGAGGCGGTGAGAAATGCAGGTAGGTTTTTTAAAAAGGCAGGTGTAGACGCAATTAAACTTGAAGGAGGTCGTCGAGTAGTGTCTATGATCAGGGCTATTGTAGAGGCAGGGATGGTTGTTTGTGGTCATATTGGTCTTACGCCTCAAAGTTCTGGACAGATGGGAGGCTTTAAAGCACAGGGCAGAACCGCTGAGACTGCTTATGAATTAATTCTTGATGCCAGGGCAATTCAAGAAGCAGGTGCATCCTTTTTATTATTAGAGGCGGTTCCCCCTGAGGTAGGTAGGTTTATCTCAGAGGATCTCAAAATACCAGTCTATGGTATTGGCGCAGGGCCATTTGTGGACGGACAACTACTGATTGTGAGTGATATGTTGGGTCTCTTCGAGGCCTTTACCCCAAAGTTTGTAAAGAAGTATGCCAATTTGGCAGAGGAGATATTAAAGGCGATGCAGACCTATGTAAGAGAGGTTAAGGAGTCGAAATTTCCCGAGGATCGTCATACTTATCCTATGATTGAGGGAGAAAAGGAAAGACTGGATGAATGGCTGAGATCTTTAAGAGAAGGAAGAGGATAATCACTTATGGACAGGGTGATGGAGAAGATTCGAGAATTTATGGAGAGATGGGGGATTCCTGGCAGCGACCTCCATGATCTACCTCCTTCTGAGAAGACCTTTCCGGATGGGGCGAACTATCGGATGGAGATTGCTGGTGTTGAGAGAGCTTCAACAATGGAGGCGATGATCCAGGAGGCAAGAAAAAGAGGTGTCGTAATCCATAGGGCAATTGCAACCGTTGGGGGATCAACCTTTTGCGATTTTCAAGAACTGAAGGCTATGGCACAAATGGCTCGTGAAGAAAAAATAGAGGTCATTGTGAGCGTTGGACCCAGGAAGGCATGGGATCCGGGATCAAAGGAGTCGTCAAACTACGAAGGAGCCATGCAGGGTTTCCGGTTAAGGGGGTCGGATCATATTACCTATTGGATTGCCGATATGATAAGAAATATTGAGGCTGGGTTCAGGGGGTTTCTGGTTTATGATGAGGGATTGCTTTTCATCCTGAATAAGATGAGAGAAGAAGGGTTTATCCCCAAAGAAACGATTTTTAAATTTTCGGTCTTTGGCGGTCACTGCAGTGCAGCAGGAGCAAAACTCATTGAATCCCTTGGCGCAAATACGATGAATCCCTCATCCGATGTCTCCCTTCCCATTTTAGCAAGTATTAGACGGGCCGTGAACATTCCTCTGGATGTCTACCTGATGGTGGTGGACTCCTTTGGAGGAATGTTTAGGGTTTATGAGGCGCCTGAAATTGGACGGATTTCCTCTCCCTGCTACTTTAAAATCGAGCCGGGTAGCTCTGAGGGAGAGATTTATAAGCCATGGATTTCAGAAGCATGGCACATGGATTTTATTAGAGAGAAAGTGAAAATTGCTTCCATTGTCTATGAGATCATGGATAAACATGCCCCCTATCTTAAAAGCTCTGCTAAGGAAGCTCATGATTTGGTCTTGCCTATCTAACTTAGTGAATTTCAAGTAAAAGGAGGAAGAAGATGTCAACTAAACTATTCGATTTAACAGGAAAGGTAGCCATTGTTACAGGTGCAGGAAGGGGAATAGGAAAGAGTATTGCAATAGGTTTAGCCCAGCATGGAGCAGATGTTGCTCTTGGCGCCCGCTCCAAAGGCGAGTTAGAACAGGTGGCTCAGGAAATTGAAAAGATAGGACGAAAAGCCCAACCCATGTTTCTTGATTTAACCCAGGTTTCAAAGTTTGAGGGTTTTGTAAAGGAGGTGAAAAAGACGTTTAAACGGATTGATATTCTTGTCAATAATGCTGGGGCTCTGCTTGTGGCCCCGGCCTTAGAAGTCGATGAGAAGAGCTGGGACTTAGTGATGGATACCAATGCAAAAGGGGCTTTCTTTCTCTCCCAGAAGGTAGGGCAGGTGATGATCGAACAAGGATGGGGTGGAAGTATTATCAATGTCACCTCTGAGGTTGTCCAGAAGGTCGAGGTCAATATAGGGGCGTATTGTCCAAGTAAGGCTGCCCTTTATAGTATTACCAAGGTCTTGGCCAGGGAGTGGGGAAAGTATAAAATTCGCGTCAATTCCCTTGCTCCCTGTTTTGTTAATACCGTTTTAAATGAACCCTTATTTGCTCAGAAAAAGGAGTTTTATGAACCTAAATTGAAGGGTGTTCCTCTTGGACGCCATAGTGAACCTGAAGATTTAATTGGGGCAGCAGTTTTTCTTGCCTCCGATGCGTCCAGTTACGTGACCGGGACAACCCTCCTGGTCGATGGAGGATATACCGCTTAAACTGAGGAAGTAGGATTTCCTCCTTCTTAAGAGAGAGTGAAAATGAAAAAAGATTTTGATCTTAAGAGATTGAATAGCCGTCAAGTTCCTGAGGATTCCTTTTATGAGAGAAGGGCCCTTTTGAAGGCGATGCATTTTGACGATGAAGATTTAAACCGTCCGTTTATTGCAATCGCAAACTCCTGGAATGAATTCATCCCAGGGCATTATCATTTACGTTCAATTAGTGAGGCAGTAAAGGTTGGCATCTGGCAGGCAGGGGGAATGCCTATTGAGTTCAATCATATTGGGGCATGTGATGGATTGGCTGATGGGACAGTGGGGATGCACTGGATTCTTCCAAGCAGGGATATTATTGCCGCATCGATTGAAATGATGGTGGAATCGCAGAGGGTGGATGGAATTGTCGCCATCTCCACCTGCGATAAGATTGTCCCAGGACAACTCATGGCTTTGGCACGAATCAACCTCCCTTCGATCATGGTCACAGGGGGTTACATGTTAAGGGGAAGATATGGGAGACAGCCCATTGAAACCCAATCTATTAATGAACAGTATCCACTCTGGAAGGATGGACTTCTCCCCGATGCCCAGTTTAAGGCGATTGAAGAGGGTGCCTGTCCTTCATGGGGGGCTTGTTGCACCATGGGAACAGCCAATACCATGTGTTGTCTGACAGAGGCATTGGGGATGTCGCTTCCAACCAACGGGGCTCAATGTGCTGTGCGTTCTTCCCTTTTGCGACTGGCTAAAGAGGCTGGCCGAAGGGTGGTGGATCTGGTTCAGCGAGATATTCGACCTAAGGATATTATGACCTTTAAAGCATTTGAGAATGCCATGGCTATCCACTCAGCCATAGGGGGATCTACCAATGCGGTGATTCATCTCCCCGCTATCGCGGGCGAATTAGGTCTGGAGTTGCCCTTAGATCATTGGAATAATATCTCAGAAAGGGTTCCTCATCTCGTCAATATCACAGGAGGCTCTAATTTTACTATGGAAGACTTAGATGAAGCTGGCGGTATCCCTGCAGTAATGAAAGAACTTAGGGAGCTTCTTCATAAAGAGGTGATGACCGTCACGGGGAAACCCTTAGGGGAAAATATAAAGGAGATTGTGAATTTGAATCCAAAGGTCATTAGGCCTCTTAAGAATCCTATCTTTGAAAAGGGGGCGATTGCCGTCCTTAAAGGGAATCTTGCTCCAAATGGGGCAGTGGTCAAGCAGACAGCCGTTGTTTCGGAGATGCTTGAACATCGGGGGCCAGCAAAGGTCTTTAATAGTGAAGATGAAGCCAAGGAGGCGTTATGGAATCATAGAATTGCGCCCGGGGATGTGGTGGTCATCAGGTATGAAGGACCCAAAGGAGGTCCTGGGATGCGAGAGATGTATACTTTTCAGACCATACTTTGTGGGATGGGTCTGGATCGGTCAGTGGCTTTAGTGACGGACGGAAGATTTTCTGGATGGAATCGAGGCCCAGCCATTGGACACGTCTCACCCGAAGCGGCTGATGAAGGGCCAATCGCTTTTCTTCAGGATGGAGATATCATTCATTATAGTATTCCTCGGAAGGAGATTACAGTAGAAGTTTCAGAAGAAGAGATGAAGACTCGGGGTAAACCCCAACCTCCCCCTCGCCCCTTTGAGAAAGGGTTTTTAGGAAAACTCTACCCCTCCCTGGTTGGACCAGTGGATCGGGGAGCAGTCTTAGAGATACCCTTATCCTGGAAGAAATGAAAAGGGTTTTGAATGAATAAGCCTTTAAAAAGGATCCCAGGACATTGTTGTCTTTCCTGGAAGGGGAGCAGGCTGAAAACGAGTGGCTCCTGAATGGAGGTTATAACCACAGGAATTTCTGATAATCAGATGAGGTTGTAAAAGGATTCTTTGAGGGGATTTTAATCTCCCCTCTATTCGCTCCACTATAGTTTTGGCCCCCAATCTTCCCATCTCCCTAACATTTTGGCTCACCGTGGTTAGTTGAATGAGGGGATGTGAGGAGATCTCGGAGTCATCAAACCCCACGAGGGCGACATCTTCAGGCACCCTCACTCCCATCTCGCCCAGGGCCTTCATTGAACCTAAGGCGATATAATCATCCCCACAAAAAATGGCTTCAGGTGGCCGAAGAAGATTCATCATCATTTTGGCAAATTTGTATCCAGTCTCTTGGGAAAAGTAACCATGCCGGATGAGATCCTCGTCTAACTCCACCCCTTTTTCTTTCAGGGCCTTGATATACCCCCGATATCGGTCAACGCTTGTGGAGACGTTTCGAGGACCTCCAATCATTCCAATCCTCTGGTAGCCAAGGTGAATCAGGTGGTTAACAACAAGATAGGCTCCATAGATATTATCAAGGACGATGTAATCCCCCTTATCCTTTTTTAATCTTCGGTTCAACAGTACCACGGGGAAATGGTCATCGATAAGTTTTTCAACCGATCGATCATGGAGTTTACAGGAGGCAAAGATAAGTCCCTCAACTCCTAATTTAATCATTGAATGAATCAAGAGCTCTGCTTTTTCGGGGTCATCATCGGTACTGGCCTGGATGACCCAGTATCCAAACTCCTTTGAGGTCTCTTGGATGGAACGGGTGAGTTCTGCATAAAAGGGGTTACAGAAATCATAAACCAGCAATCCGATCAGATAGGTCTTCTTTTTAACCAGACCCCTGGCAAACAGATTGGGCGTGTAACCCATTTGCTTTGAGATCCTGAGAACCTCCTCTTTTGTCTTTTGGCTAATTCGGGGATGATTGCTGAGGGCTCTCGATACGGTGGAGGGTGAAACCTTGATTATCTTAGCAATATCCTTTAGCGTGGTACGATAATATTTCATGAGGAAGACCTAATAGGCTAACCATCCTCCATCCACAAAGAGCGTTTGACCAGTCACATAACTGGAGGCATCTGAGGCAAGGTAGATGGCTGCTCCAACCACCTCCTCTGGTTTGCCAAACCTTCCCATGGGGGTCCTTCGGAGCAGGTTTTTAGAAATGACTTTCGATTCTCTCATTCCTTTTGTCAATTCGGTTTCCATATAGGCAGGTCCTATGGCATTGACCTGAATATTGTATCTCTGCCAATCCAGGGCTAAAACCCTCGTCAATTGCAAAATTCCACCCTTGCTTGCACAATAACCCACCTGTCTGGGAAACCCCACTACTGCACCCACTGAGACCATATTGATGATCTTTCCTCCTCCCTGTCGGATCATCACCCGACCTACTTCCAGACAGAAGAGGAAAGTACCGGTCAAATTGACTCTAATGATCTCCTCCCACTCTTTAAGATCCATCTCTTCAGATTTCTTTAATACAGGACTGATCCCTGCGTTATTGACCAGAATATCGATCCTTGGAAAGACCTTCAAGGCAGAATCAACCCCTCTTCTTATCTCTTCAGGGTTTCCAACATCTACAGAGATGGGAAAGGCCTTCCGACTGAGAGATTCAATCTCCCTCGCTACCTCTTGAAGGGCAGTAAGGTTTCTACTTACTAAAACCAGATCTGCCCCTGCCCTTGCAAACCCTACCGCAATGGCTTTACCAATCCCCCTGCTTGCTCCTGTGACAATGGCCGTCTTTCCATTTAGAGAAAACATTTCTTCTTTCTTTAATAAAGTCTCCATTAAGAGGGGTTTCTCTTCTCCCTTTTATCGATGATCCTTTTTGCTTTAAAGGTTGTCCGTTCGAGGGTCCCAAAAGGAACAAAACGAATCTCAGGTGTAACCGAGCATTCCTCTTTCAATCGATTCTTTAAAAGTGGAGTGACCTCTGGGATCTCTTCTTCCTTTTGGGCTTCTACAACAACAGTGACCACATCTGTCCCCAGTTGAGGATCGGTGGTTAGTTCAATGCAAAATTCGTCAGAGAGTTGGGTGAAGTTTCTAACCACCTTCTCAACTTGAACCGGATAAAATTTTGCTCCCTTATAGATGATCATATCGTCTGCCCTGCCTAAAATCCCTCCCACCGATCGGGCATGGGTTCGACCACATCTACATTTCTTTTTATCCAAAATGGCCAAGTCATTGGTCCAGTAACGGACCATGGGTGTAGCCTCTTTAGTAAGGTGTGTGATGACCAGAACACCCACCTCACCTGGGTTGCAGGGCTTCTTCGTTTCAGGATGAATGATTTCGATAAGAAGGTGGTCTTCGACCCAATGGATTCCTGCTTTGTAGGAGCATTCTGAGGCAATCGTTGGACCAATTTCAGCCAACCCGAAGTAATCATAGGCCTCAATTCCCAACCCCTTTTCTATCTTCTCACGGGTAGCAGGGACCTCGGCCCCAGCTTCACCTCCAAAACAGCCAATCCTCAGTCGGATATCTTCAGGTGAAATTCCACGTTGTTTCAACCTCTCGGCGATATGTAAGGCGTAAGAAGGGGTGCAGAGAAGAACTGTAGAACCAGGGTTTAGGAGATAATCGATCTGACGTTCTGTCATGGCCGCACCAATGGGGATGACAAAACAGCCCAGTTCCCTGGCTGCGTAATGAGTGGACATTCCGGCCACCCAGAGTCCATAACTAAACCCATTTTGAATAATATCGCCCGGCCGAACACCAAAGGTCCACATGGTTCGGGCAGTCCAGTGGGAGATATTTTTTACATCGTTAAAGGACCAGATGGTATTGACAGGGGCTCCTGTTGTCCCTGTAGAGGGATGGAGCTCTGCCCATGTCTTTGGAGGGGCGAGGGTGTATCGTCCAAAAGGTGGATAGGTCTGTTGTTCTTCCCGAAGTTCTGGTTTGGTCACCATGGGGAGATAGATGACATCATTTAAAGATCGGATGTCTTCAGGTTTGATCCCTGCTTCCTTAAATTTCCTTCGATAGAATTCAGATCCTTGATAGCACCTCTTGAGTTGGTTTTTTAACCGCCGGAGTTGAAGGGCCTCCAACCTTTCCCTATCCATAGTCTCTATTTCGGGGTCAAAATATTTTCTCGGGTTCATGGTTTTCCCTCCATGGTTTTTTCTCACTCTTTATTACCATAATTACATGAATTGAATCAATACGTAAAGCAATTCCCATAACCAAATGGCTTCCTACTCCCTACTCTTGACTCATCGATTGAATGACTTCTTCAAAAATATCGATTCCCTGTTCAAGAAGTCCCTCGGTAATGACCAATGCGGGCATAAATCGGGCGACGTTGTTCCACCTGCCTCCCTTCCATAGAATCACCCCTTTCTGGAAGCATCTCTCCTGGGCCTCTTTTAGGATTTCTGGGGCTGGTTCCTTTGTCTTCTTATCCTTTACAAATTCGAGACCAATATAGAGACCTTTTCCTCTCACATCACCAATAAATTTACTCTTCTCAGCCACTTCCTTTAAACGAACCAATGCATTTTGTCCCAATTCATTAGCCCTTGAACATAGTTCGTTTTTCTCGATAAAATGAATTGAGGCGAGCCCCGCAGAACAGGAGAGCAGATTTCCTCTAAAGGTACCCACATGGGCACCAGAGGTCCATGTATCGAACTCCTCTTTAATGATTAGGGCAGCAAGGGGAAGGCCGCCCCCCATTGTCTTTGATATACACAGAATATCAGGGGTTACTCCCCAATTCTCACAGCAGAACATCCTGCCTGTCCTTGCAAAACCAGTTTGGATTTCATCGATTATAAGGATGAGGCCATATTTAGTACAGATCCGTCTTACCTCCTGAAGGTACCCATCAGGTGGCACGACAATTCCTCCTTCTCCCTGAATGGGTTCAATTAATAGACTTCCTGGTCGGGTTGCTCCTGAATCAGGATCTCGGATGACATGTTCAAGGTATTTTGCACACTGAAGGTCACAGGAAGGGTAGGTCAAACCAAAAGCACAGCGGTAACAATAGGCATAAGGAATGATGTAGACTTCGGGCATTAAAGGTAAGAAATGCTCTTTGGAACCTCTCTTGCCAGTAGTGGCAAGGCCGGCTCCTGTCACTCCATGCCACCCCCCTTCAAATGAGATAACGCCAGGTTTTTTGGTATAGTATTTTGCCAATTTGATGGCTGCCTCCACAGCATCTGCGCCTGTGGGTCCACACTGAAATATCTTTGATTTCTCTTTCATCTCCCCTGGAGCGATCTCGACTAATTTTTCTGAAAGCAACAATCGAGGAAGACCTGGGAAGTCTAAGGCATGGGTTAATTTTTCAGCCTGGGTTTTGATGGCATCCACCACCTCTGGATTCGAGTGTCCAACATTAAGCACCCCAAC
>CAZFDM010000164.1:0-4959 GCA_964517975.1 uncultured Syntrophaceae bacterium | reverse complement strand
ATTACGACATCAAATCCTGCATAGGGCTGGGAGGAGGAGATATGTTTCTCAATGATGTAAAACGCATGACTGATAAAGAAATACTGGATGAACTTCAGGCCATGGGGATACTCATCACTCTCGGAGAATTCAAGAAGTCTGCTTTAAAAGCAGGGTCACCTTCAAGGTTATCTGATGAGTGGGCTTTTCTATACGGCGTTAAAGGTCCTCCTGAAGATTTTATATTTGAAGCCTGTCTTGAATTATGGAAAAGACATCTCAGCGAAGAGAAATGTGTGGAGGTTGTCCAAGATTCTATTTGTGATGTTATTTCCTATTATGAAGATATAAGTACCCATAATAAGGATACCCTTCTGAAAATTTATAATGGAATAGAAAAATTCTATCGCCATTGTCTCAAAGAAGATGGAAGCCACGATCTTGAATTCTATAATGAAATCAATGAAGATGCCTATTACGATATCGAAGGTTTTTTGCTTCAAATGCCTTATGAATTCGCTCGATACGGTCTGGTTGACGAAGCGATAAACATTGGGAGATGGTTTGCAGAGATTTCGAGACAGCCAGAGAATTTTTATCGAGATATGGGCTGTATCCTGGCTGAGGCTGGAAGAAGGGAAGAAGCGATCAAACAGGTAGAAGAGAATCTGAAAAGATTTCCCGATGATGTCTGGGTGGTGATCAATGCAGGAGATGCCTATTATAGCCTCGGAGACAAAAAGGCGGAGGAATTTTTCTTAAGAGGCTATGAGATGGCTGGAGATAATAAGTATGACAAGGCAGGAGCTCTTGGGCGGTTAATTGATTTCTACAGGTGGCAGGGAATGGAGGAGAAGGTAAGGGCATCTGAAGAGGAATATCTTAGATTAACTGCCCCTCCTCCCTTAAGAACAGAACAAGTCGTGAAGTCCAAAAAAATTGGCAGAAACGATCCATGTCCCTGTGGAAGTGGGAAGAAGTATAAGAAATGCTGCCTAAATAAGGAGGCTCATTAGGAATAGAATCCTCCAAATTATATGCTTGCTCAAGGGTGTTTTATTGTAGGATGGTTTCCATAAAAATGGCTGATGTGAGAGGAGAAAAAAGATGAATGAAGGGGAGCATGCGCTTGCGGTTTTTATTGATTTTGAAAACCTTGCCCTTGGTTTTAAGGGGAAGAAAGATAAAAAGTTTGAAATTCAGAAGGTCTTAAACAGGTTAGTGGAGAAGGGAAAGATCATCAGTAAGAAAGCCTATGCTGATTGGATCGAGTATGCGGAGTATAAGAAACCCTTTCACGAAGCTGCGATTGAGCTGATTGAGATTCCCAAACGAAGCATCACAGGGAAAAACTCTGCAGATATCCGGCTCTGTGTAGATGCCCTTGACCTCTGTTATTCCAAGGAACATATTGACACTTTTGTCATCGTCTCTGGTGATAGTGACTTTTCACCTCTGGTTTCCAAACTGAAGGAGAATGGAAAGAGGGTGATTGGGCTTGGGATGAAGGAGTCAAGTTCCCATCTTTTGATTGATAACTGTGACGAATTCATCTACTATGAAGATCTGGAAAGCCCCTTAGGTACTCCTCCCAAGATTGAAAGAGACCTCCCTGAGAAGAAAAGAGAAGCCTTTCAACTCCTAGTGGACTCGGTGGTGGCTCTGGTCCGTGAGAATAAAGAAGTCCTCTGGTCCTCACTGGTAAAAGAAACCATGAAAAGAAAGAGGCCTTCTTTTAATGAGTCTTACCATGGTTATCGAACCTTTAGCGATCTTTTGGAGGATGCAGAGAAGGAAGGAATCATCCGTCTCCGAACGGATTCGCGTAGTGGCACCTATGTGATTGTGGGTTTTGGGAAAGAGGAGAAAAAGACCGAGGAAGAGGATAAGACCCCGAGAGGAAGGACAGTCCAGAAGGCCAGGGGAATCCAGAGATCGAAATGGCGCTCAAGGCCGAGGAGAAAGGAACCTCTCCAACCTTCTTCTGCCGTTTCTGAAACGTTAACGCCGGAGTCCTCTTCCAGTTCAGAATTCGATCCGTTGAATGAACCTCGATGAATCCTAAAAAGCACTGGGGCAATTTTAAGTCACTCATTCCCCTACTCTCTTTTATCCTCTTTGGACTCCTTCCAAATCTATCCCTTGCTTTTCGTGACCTTGGCATTCCAGTCCGAGAAGCCATCTGCTGGAAAACCTTTGTTGGTCCAGGAAAAACAGGAAAGTGGGACACCATCTATCTCTCTTTCGGCCAATATCAAGCCCCGCTCTTTCTTCTCTCGGTTAATCCCGATACCAAAGAGGTCCGTCAGTTCAAAGGGCCTCTCTCCTCAGAAATGGGTTCCTGGGGATTCACCTTCGATCGGGAAGGACGCGTCTATCTCGGAAGTTATTATGGAGCTCATCTCCTCCGTTTTGATCCCAAGACAGAGCAGTGGGAGGATCTCGGTCAACCTGCAGGTGAAAAGGAATCCTTCATCTGCTCTCTCACCACCGACCCCGATGGAAAGGTCTGGGGTGGAACCTTCCCTTCGGCAAAACTTTTCTCCTATGACCCAAAGACTGGTCTCACACAAGAATTTGGCCGAATGGATCCAGACCAATTCTACTGTTATCCCACTGCAGGAGAGGATGGTTTGATTTACTGCTCGATTCAGTTTGAAAAGATGAATATCGTCGTCTTCGATCCAAAAAGTAAGACTAAAACTTCCCTCCTCTCTCCAGAAGAGAGAAAGACAGGACGTATCCGTTTAACCAAAGGAACTGATGGAAAGATTTATGCAAAAATTTCTCCGTTAGAGAGTTGGTTTCGAATTGAGGAAGGAAAAAGATTAATTCCTTTTTCTGAATCCAATATTCCTTTTCCCCTGCACCAGAATCTTCCCGATGGCAGGGCCTTTTATCTTGTAGATAACAAGAGGATAAGAATTCAAAACCTTGATGATGGGGGGTGGAAGGAAATCCCCCTCCACTATGAAGCCTCAGGTTCTTGTATCTTTACCCTTGCCATGGGCCCAGAGGGTCGAATCTATGGAAGCAGTATGCTCCCGTTAAGGCTCTTTGTTTACGATCCTGAAAATCTATCTCTCCTGAACCTCGGACGGGCAGCCTATTCCGATGGTGAGATATATTCGATGGGAACCTATAAGGGAAAACTTTATCTCTGTTCCTATCCAGAAGGAAGGCTGTCTGTTTATGATCCCAAAAAACCTTTACGGTTTGGTCAAGATGAAGAGGCCAATCCAAGGGATCTGGGGCCTATGGGAGAAGGACAGTATCGACCGAGGGCTATGGTGGCTGGTCCCCATGGAAAAATCTACATTGGAGGATACCCCGACTATGGCCAATTGGGTGGGTCACTCAGTATTTACGTTCCTGAGAAAAAAGAAAGAAGAAATTATCGCCACCTCATTGAGAATCAAAGCATTGCTTCTTTGGCCTATATTGAAAAGTTTGATCTTCTTGCGATAGGGAGTTCTGTTCGGGGAGGAAGTGGAACCCACCCCATTGAAGAAGTGGCAAAGCTCGGCCTTTGGGACCCAAAAGAGGAGAAAAAGGTCTTTGAGACCATTCCCGTCACAGGGGCAAAGACCATTCTCTCTCTTGCAGTGACCTGGGATGGAATACTCTATGGAATAACAGACAATCAGAAGGTTTTTGTCTTTGATCCCGAGAGAAGGGAAGTTAAAAAGGTATTGTCCCTCGAATTTGAAAAACCCTTAGAAGTGAGCCTTCAATTGGGACCCGATCGGAGACTCTATGGATTGGCTAAAGAAGCGATATTTACCATCGATCCAAAGAAGGATCACATCTATTTGATAGGCATCCCACCTTCCCCGATCACTTCAGGAATGGCCATTAAGGGTCGGTGGATCTATTATGGATCAGGCTCCCATCTTTATGAATTTGAAATCCCTATTGAGAGGTCCCCACAGATAGAGTAAGAGGTTTAATGAATCGATCTTTTTTGAAGGGTCTTCAAAAACTCTCTCTGTTCAAACGCAATTTTTAATGCTCCCTTTGGAATCTCTCTCCATCTTGAAGGAAGATAATCCCAATTTCGATAAATAGAATAAGGATTCTCCTGCACTCCAGAGGGTGGAACGCCAGTGTATCCACGATGTTTTAGATTAATCAGGTTATTGTTGGAAAACCAATGTTTGGGTATCTGCTCAACTATTTGGGGAAAGAGATCAACCTTTGTCATCCCAGGATTTTCTCCCATTTGGCAAATAATGTTTCCGTTAAAATCGACCGCCATGGATCGACCGAAATAGGAAAAGGATGAATCTTCTCCAACCGTGTTCGTTGCGACCACATAGACAAGATTTTCAAGAGCACGGCAGCGATTGGTAACCTCCCATATACTCTCCCAAGGGTACATATACTTTGAAGGCCTTAAGATGAGATTAGCTCCTTTCCAGGCTGCCTCCCGTGAAGGTTCAGGAAGATCGCCATCATAACAGAGAAGGATAGCAATCCTGGATCCCTTCGGTCCTTCACAAATGCCTACCTCTTTTCCAGGAGTCCACGGCTCTTTTGGTACCCAAGGATTGACCTTTCTGTATTTAAGGGCAATTTCACCATTGGGCATGATCAGGATCATTGCGTTATAAGGGAACATCCCTTTCTCCTCATGCCGCTCCATCATATGGACACAAAGCCATACTCCGTGCTCCTTTGCTTTCTTTTGAAATTTTTCGGTCAAGGGTCCTGGAATAGTAGATGCAAACCTAAGGTGTGTTTCATATCTAAATGAGAACCCAATGGTGCTATATTCTGGGAAGACGATGAGATCCACTCCAGAAAAAGAGAAGACAACACGATCTACATAGTTACAGATCGTTTTTATATTTTGATCGATTCCTTTTCGATCAATGGCTGGGTAAGGAGCAAATTGGACCATCACCACACTAAGGGCATCTTTGGATGCAGGACTAATCGTTGGCATTTTCCCCTCCTCTTCAGGTTTTATTTAAGATT
>CAZFDM010000163.1:0-10043 GCA_964517975.1 uncultured Syntrophaceae bacterium | reverse complement strand
TCATCATCGACGACGAGTACTGTCTTCTCCATGAAGTCTCCTCTTAGAAATTTGGTTTACTCATCCATACCATAACTCTAACCAAGAATCAATAATTTCTCACTCCTACCCTCTCCTTGAGAAGTTGATGGTCTTCTTTGGATGTAGCGAAAACACCACAATTACCCAATCTCACATTTCTCAGTCCAATGGCCTTCACCTCGAGATAGGCCTCTACCATTTCTATGGTCTTTGGACTTCTGTACCGCTTCATCTGATATTCAGGGAAGAAGGCTAAGATGGTAAAAGGGATTTCTGGGTCAATATCAAAGAGTAACTGGGCAATCTTTTTCAACTGATCTGTCTCCACCAGATTAGGAATATAGAGGGAAAGAACCTCCAGAACAAATCCCCTCTTTAAGATTTCTTCCGGAAGTTTAAGGATATTTCGGTTAAAGCAGCCCGTCAGCCACTTATGGTCTGTCCCATCATAGGCCTTAATGTCCAGCCAGAAGGAATCCACCCCTGCACTCTTAAGGGCATCAAGATTCTGCGGAGTAAGGCCATAACCATTCGTTTCAATCAGAACCCAGAGATTGGTCTCAGCCTTAATGAGTTCTGAACATTTTATATAAAAATCTGGATAACAGGTCAGATCTCCACCTGTGAAGGCAACGATATTACGAGCAGGTCCCCACCCTTGAGGGCTTAGGAGGATATCCTTTTTCTGGATGACCTTTGGACAAAGGGGAGAACGTTTCTTATACATCACACAGGCCCCACAACAGCGACAGGAATCATGGGCATGGAAGGCAGTGGCTTTCTCCCGTGGCTCTCTAATGGTCACCTCCTTTTCATACTCCTTGCAGGCCCTCAAAATATCTGAGGGAGACCACCAGTCGCCTTTTGCTATTTTTGTAAACGTCCAGGAATGACATTTTCGGCAGGAGAAGTTGCATCCTGATTGATAGATGGATAGATAGTTTTCTGGGCGAGAGAGATGGACCGCAGAGATTAAACGAAGGGGACCATTGTCTGTCTGTTTGAGGGTTACCTCACAGGCAGGAGATTTTCTACCCTCCCATTCGACATAACAACTCCCCTGGGGATAACCCTGTTTAATTAAATTACATTTCATTTTAAAATTTTATCATAGATTCTCTCTTCCTTGCAAGAGAGGAAGGCCCGTGGTATAAAATCAATGTTACGATGAAGGGCAATACCGACCGAGGAGGAGGAGATGGAGGAGAAGATTCAAAAGGTGGCCCAATGGATTATTGACTCAAAAAGAACGATTGTCTTCTCAGGGGCAGGTCTTAGCACCGAATCCGGAATTCCTGATTTTCGTAGCCCTGGTGGCATATGGGACAGATATAATCCCGAAGATTTTTATTTCAAGAACTTCCTCGCCAGTGAAACCTCCCGAGAAAAGTATTGGCAGATGGCCACAGAGATGTATGAACCGATGAAAAAGGCCCACCCTAACCCGGCCCACCTGGCCATCGCCGAGTTGGAGAGGCTTGGTAAACTCGACTGCATCATCACCCAGAATATCGATGGTCTTCATCATAAAGCAGGAAACTCAGAAGAAAAGATCATTCAACTCCATGGAACAGCAATGTATGTCACCTGCCTTCGTTGTGATAAGAGGTATGATCGCGAAGAAGTCCAGGAACGTATCAAGAAAGGAGTAAAAGTTCCTTATTGCGATGATTGCGGTGGCCCCCTTAAACCTGCGACCATCTCATTTGGACAGGCCATGCCCGTCAAGGAAACCCAAGAGGCCCACCGACGATCCTCCCTATGTGATCTTTTCATTGTTATTGGCTCTTCCTTGGTTGTTCAACCTGCTGCCTCCATGCCTTTGGTGGCTAAACAAAGCGGGGCAAAACTGGTGATCATCAATCGTGATCCAACTCCTTATGACGAGATCGCTGATCTGACCATCCATGGACAAGCAGGACCCATTATGGAAACTCTCCTGAACCATGTTAAGAAGAGGTTGGGTGTTTTGGATTAGAAAATTTATCAATCCCTATGCCCAATCTTTTTTATAAGTGAAAAATTAATAAAATGAATTTAGAAATGACAGATAGGGTGAAAAATTTTAGGGCGGGTAATATGGACAATTTCTATCCTTTAATGGCTAATTTTGTTACTTCAATATTGGTTTGAATGAAATTTTATTAAATAAATTCGGTCAGATAACTATTAACAAAAAATGGCACTCAATTTGCTTCTTTCCGAAAAACAATAGAATGATGGGACATCTTTTAAACATTCCAATACGAATTAAAAATCTTATAAAGAGTCTAATCATTTTTGCTCCGATAATCTTCCTTGTTTCCTGTTCAACCCTTAGTCAAACCATCAGCCCTTCAGAAAAACCTTCCGTTCCGAGGTTAACCTACGAGCAATTAATAAAAGAGGATTATCAGGGACCAAGGGCTCGAGTTCTGATAACAAAATTTATGGATCACACCTCCTCCGCTAAGGAGTCAAGTCAGTTGGGAGATGGAATGGCTGAAATGTTAGGAAACGCCCTTCAATCAACCAATCGGTTTATTGTCATAATGCGAAAGTCATATGAACAACCTCATAAAAAGCCTGAAACCGAAACGAGCGACCTTCTAATTGAAGGGACAATTAAAGAATTCCATCCCGGTATACCCGGTGCTGGAGAACGAACGGGAGGAACATCATCTCTTCAGTTAGTGGTGGCCATTATAGATCCCAAAAAGGAGCAAGTGCTTGCCTCAGAAAAAGTAGTTTCGAAGGCAGTGGACCTTGGCGAACCTCCAGGAAAGGCAGGAGGTGAGTTACCAGAGATATTTAAAGATTTTTCAAAGACACCAATGGAAAAAGCCATTCGAAAAGCAATTGAGGATTCTGTGAGTTTCATTGTAGCTAAAACCCCCTCAGAGTATTATAGAATTCTCCCCCCTCCCCCTGTCCCTTCAACACCACCTCCAGAACCTCCACAGGTTACAGTCCAGCCAGAAACTTCACTGCCTCCACCACCCTCTCCTGCTCTCTCTCCAAAACCCATTCTCCCCACGACCCATGTGATATGGTCTTCAGTCAATCTACGTGAGGGGCCGGGAGGAAGTTTTAAAGTAATTGGAAATGTAAAAAAAGGAACTCCCTTAACAGTCCTTGAGGATAAAGGACAATGGTTACGAGTGGGCCTTGATGACGGAAGAGAGGCCTGGGTTTTTAAATCAGCAACATCAATGGCACCTAAACCACCCGCTCCTTCCAAAACCTCTGATAAACCAAAACCCATGTGACTTACTGAAGATCGATATTTTTAAAGAGGTAATATGCCAATTTGCCCAAAATGTCAGATCGAATATAAAAGAAGGCCTCAAATTTTGTGGGGAGTGTGGGGCTACCCTTGTCTCCCAAGAGGAGTTCACCCTTGCCCCTGAAAAAAAAGAAGTGGAAATCTCTCGGAAGCCCCTCTTCTGTCCAAATTGCCACCTTGCTTATGAATTTGGTGAAATCTGTGTTCAATGTGGCTCTCCTTTGGGCAGTAAATCGAAAGAATCTCTTCCTCCACCTCAATCGATAGAAGATCTTAAAGAACTATCCCCTTCATCCAATGTGTTTAGTGAAGAAACTCCAGAGAAACCTAAACGGCTGATCTGCCCTAACTGCAAATTGATCTATGAGCGAAGCACGTTTTGCATTCGATGTGGTTCTTCCCTCATCGAAGAACTTTTACCTCAAGAAAAAAAGCCTGGAGAAACCCAACCTCAGGACGAGATTGAACAAGAAAAGAGAGAAACGATATCCTTAGCAACTAAAAAAGATGCTTTCTCCCAAAAAGATGAAATCCAACGGATGGAAAGAAAGGAAGCTCCTGCCATTGATCCCAAAAAGAAATTCCCTTCCATCCAAAAACCAGTCGATAAGGAAGAAGAAACTCCTTCTTTCTATGATGAAGAAGGTCTTTCTTGGATTGAAACTTCTGAAAAAATCCCTAAGAAAAAAACAATGACCCAAATTTTAAAAGAACTTAGGCTCCCCAAAAAGGGCATTAAAAAAATTCGTGGAGTATCCTTCCAAATGGTAAGCATCCTTATTTTAATTGTGGCGGTGGGATACCTCCTCTGGTCCATCTATTCTTTGATTTCACCCAAACAACCCAAACCAGACCTCCCGGCTTCCAAAGAGTATCTCAGCATCATCCCACCCAAAGATCCTGCTTCTGTGTCAACCCCTTCCCCTTCTTCTCAAACATCCTATTCCCCGATCGGGGTGATAGAAGATATTAAAAACCTTCTTGAAACCATCCGACAGGCAAATCTGCAAAAGGATATCGACCTGTTCATGTCCTGCTATTCCTCCGATTTCAAAGACCGGGAATCTAAAAAGAAGAGCACCCTTCGAAATTGGAAATCCTTCCATTACCTTGACCTATCCTACAATCTAAAGAAGTACTCTTTATCGGAGGATAAGGCATCTATTCGGGTGGAGTGGACGATTCGATTCTCTTCAAAATTGGATGGCCAACTCCAGGAGACCAAGACCATACTGGACGCTATCTTAATAAAAGAGGAGAGTGGTTGGAAAATTAAAGAAATTCTCCCGATCAGTTGATTTTTAGAAATGAGACGGGTTGAGACTAATTGGGAAAGGGTTTCTATTTTAACCTTTATCCTCTAAAAATCCTTCTGAGACAATCTTCCCAGAATCATCAAATTCAACATAGTACACAAATGGCGTCCGAATACCAGGCAAAAGGAACCTCACGTCCATAAACTCCACCCGGTGCATCTTATTTCTTGAACGGACTGACTTCACCACTGGAAACTTAGCAAACCAGTAGTAAAACTTCACCCCTTTGGTGGTCAATGCTTTTTCAACCCATGGGGAGTCTTGAAGTTTTTGATAGGATTGGTAATGGACTTTTTCAGGGGGTTGGTAAAGGCTCTTTAACCTCTCCATGGATAAAGAAAAATTAGATCCGGAATCCTCTTTTCGTTTGGGTAACTCGGGAGACTCTTTCAAACATAGATCAACAAATCCCTGATAGATGTGATTCTTGGTTTCAACATAATTGGCCCATCGATAGGGGGAGAGGGGTTGTGGGAGTGATGCGACCTGAATAATTTCTTCGTCTAAATTTTTGGCAAAAAGGGTGGTGAGCCCAATTGCTTTGTTATGTTGAACTCCGCAGAACACGATATAAAGTGAGAGACCGATCAAGGAGACACGACAGATCCATTGCGCTTTCTTCTTCCAAAACATGCTTACCATCCATGGAAAAAAGAGGATCCCTGAAAAGATAAAATCGACGATGAAGACTAAATCCCATGAAAATCGATGTTCAAAAAAAGGAGAAAGAATCATTGTCCCATAGGAGGTCAGGAGATCGAGAACCACATGGCTGACCAAAACAGGAAGACAAATCTTATAATAACTCCAAAAATAGGGGCGTCTTGATAGTTTGACAAAGAGCCAGCTGAAAAAAATAGCATAAAAAGGAATCAACAGAAGCGAATGGGTAAAATCGCGATGATATTCGAGGTAAACATGTCGGTCGAAAAGGCCCAGGACAAAATCTGAGTCAGGGAAAAATCCCATCGCAAGGCCTGCCAGAGTTCCCCATCCCCCGAGTCTTTCGTCATGAATGGCTTTGGCAATCACCGCGCCAGCAAGGGTATGAGTGAAGGTATCCATATCATTAATGTTAACCCGTAAAAAGTCGTTAATGCAAATAGATCCATTTGGGGCAATAGGTGTAAAGCTTTACATAAATTCGCTCCCAACTTACATGAAAGAGATGATCAAGAAGGTCAGGTCTTGCCATATCATATTATGTCATTTCTTCAGTTTTTTAAGAATTCTGCTCACAGTGGTATAGTGAACACCCAGATAATCTGCAATCTCTTTTAAAGCAAAACCATACCTGACTGAACCATCATATACGGGCGTAATATTACAAGACCTAATAATCATATAAAAGCCATCTGGAAATACCACAAATGGGGTATTCTTGGAAAAAGAGACAAATCTAAGCCCCCAACTATTTCACAGCGGGGTTGCCATTTCTTCAATAAGTCCCCTCCGCCAGAAGCGGATTCGACTCTCTCGGAAAAGGCCTTCTTCTTGACAGGTGCCTTTTAAATGGGTGACCCCAAATTCTTATGATCGCAATGCAGCTCTTATATCACATCTTTTCTGCCTTTGGCAGACGCACCTTCCATACCCGTCCCCAGGACGGGGTTTTCAGGTGCGATCTTTAATAAAGGTTAAGCTTTATTTCAACCAAGGTAGGCTTTACGGACAAGTTCACTTTTATGAAGTGAAGTGATTTCACCTTCTAAAGTTATAGAACCAGTTTCTAATACATAGCCGTATTTCGCCACCCGTAGAGCGAGGTTAACGTTTTGTTCTACCAACAATATAGCGACACCAGTTTGGTTTATAGCTTTGATAATATCAAAAATCTGTCGAACAACTTTAGGCGCAAGCCCCAAAGATGGTTCGTCAAGGAGTAAATAGCGTGGTTTTGATAGTAATGATCGACCGATGCACAACATTTGTTGTTCTCCGCCGGAAAGCGTACCGGCAATTTGTTGTTGCCGTTCAGCCAGTGCGGGGAAATAATCTAAAACTTTTTTAAGGTCTGCCTTCACCTCTTTACGGTCATTTCGAGCATAAGCCCCCATAATAAGATTTTCATGTACTGTCAAGTCAGTAAAAATTTCTCTTCCCTCTGGTGATTGTGAAATACCTAACCGGACAATCTCTGATGGACTTAAAGTATCAATCCTCTTTCCTTCAAACTCGATACTTCCATTGCAGGGACGTACTAGCCCAGATATTGTCCTAAGGGTCGTGCTCTTCCCAGCTCCATTCGCTCCTAAGAGTGTAACAATTTGGCCTTGGGGAAGTATTAAAGAAATACCCTTAAGTGCATTCACCTTGCCATAATCTACTCTGATTTTATTAAGCCTCAGCAAAATCTACTTCCTCTCCCAGATAAGCCTCAATTACCTGTGGATTTAATTGTATCTCGGAAGGCGGACCTTCAGCGATAAGTTTACCAAAGTTTAAAACAAAGACCCGCTCACATATATCCATAACAACTGACATATCATGTTCGACAAGAAGGACAGATATTTTAAACTCATCTCGTATGCGGCGTATAGTTTCTTTCACATTTTGGGTTTCAAAGGAACTCATGCCGGCGACTGGTTCGTCAAGCAATAACAGCTTGGGGTTGCAAACTAATGCTCTTCCCAACTCTACTAACTTTTGTTGGCCCAAAGGCAATATGTTAACATTTTGGTGTAATATACCTTCCAAACCAAGAAATGTGATAATTTTTTCCGCATTACGCTGAATTACCCCTTTTTCTCGATGTCTCCTTAATAGAGCTATAGGAAATAACCTTTTAGCAATGAAAATATGCTGTCCTACAAGAAGATGATCCATCACCGTCAGTGATTTGAAAAGATTTGTATTTTGAAAGGTTCTTGCTAGACCAATTCTAACCACATCATGAGGTGGAACCTTGAGCAAATCTATTCCAGCGAAACGGATGTTTCCATAATCTGGCGTGTAAATTCTACTCACACAATTAAAAAAGGTTGACTTACCTGCGCCATTAGGACCTATCAGGCCACAAACAGATTCTTCTTCTATTTCGAGAGTGACTCTATCTAGAGCCCGTAACCCTCCAAAATTCAACGTAAGGTTTCTAACTTCTAACAATCCCATTTTGCCTATCACTTCTATTGCATGTTTGTATTCAACCGGCCTGAGTTCATTCGAATTCTTTTAAATAGAGAAGGAATTTCCATCAATCCTTTAGGCATAACAAGAATAACTAAGATCATTACCAAACCGTAAGCGATCATCTGCATTTGTTCTAAACCACGAAATATTTCTGGTACTAAAGTAAGATAAGCAGCTCCTAGAATGGACCCTGAAATCGAGCCGAGACCTCCTAAGATGACCGCGCTTAGGAAAGAAATCGACATCATTAGGCCAAAACTCTCATAGTTTATATAGCCGATAAACGGAGCATACAGCGCACCTGCTAATCCCGCAAAAAAGGCACTTACTCCAAATGCGAGCGCCTTATACCAGGAAACCTTTATTCCGAAAGCTTGAGCGGCAATCTCCGAATCCTTCAGGGCTCGCCATGCTAAACCTAAGGGGCTATTTAAGAGTTTACGGATTAACCAAATCGACAGCAAAGTAATAGCAACGATTAGATAGTATTTACTACCATCAGTACTAAGTTCATAATGCAACACCCATATTGAAGGTACAGGTAATCCGTTTCGTCCACCTGTAACGGTTTCCCATTCCCTAAGCACTTGTTGGACCAACATACCAAATCCCAATGTTGCAATGCCTAAATATGGACCGCTTAGTTTGGTAGCTGGAATGCCCACGAGCAAACCGCAAACCCCTGGGAAAAATGCAGAAACGAATATGGCTAACAAAAATGGAAGATTCAACTTCAACATTAAAAGTGTAGCTGTATAAGCCCCGATAGCAAAAAATGCAGCATGGCCAATAGAAAGCTGACCTGTAGTCCCTACTAAAATATTCAATCCTAGCGTCACTACTGTGTAGATACCTACAGTGCCAAGGACAAATAGAATGTATCCACTAAAAAAGAAGGGTATTGTAAGGATTATTACAATTGACCCCCCTAGTAGGATCCAAATTGGCCAACGACTTGAAACGCTCATACCTTTTTTATTACCGCCTTTCCTAATATTCCAGTAGGTCGAATTAACAGAACAGCAACAATAAGTATAAAGCTAAAAGAATCTTTGAAAGAAGAACTTAGGTACCCACCAATAAGATTTTCTCCCATACCTAAAGTTAAGCCTCCAACTACAGCGCCAGGAAGGCTGGAGATTCCTCCTAAAACCGCAGCAGCAAAGGCTTTGAGCAGAACCATAAACATCATATTGTAATCCAAGAATAACAGCGGAGCCGTTAACATACCGGCCAAGGCACCGATTACTGTTCCAACAATCCAGGCCAAAGAAAAAACTCTTCCAATTTCAATTCCCATCAACAAAGCTGCACATTGGTTTTGGATAGCGGCCCGCATGGCTATTCCCTGTTTAGTGTATTTAAGGAACAAATACAATGCGAACATGACTATCCCAGAAACAAGAATAATAGTTAAATGGAGCTGAGAAATTACCAAATTGACTATCTTTAATGGTTTCTCGCTCACTGGGGAAGGAAATCGTTGAGGATCCCTTCCCCATATATAAGCAGCAAGATTATTCAAAATTAGCATCAGCCCTAAAGTTACGATAATACTGTTGAGGCTAGGGGCGTTCCGAAGGGGGCGCATGAATAAAAGCTCTGTGATAATCCCTACCACAGCACTCAATATAAGAGTTAATCCAAGGGAGACGATATAGCTTAGCCCAAGTTGGATATGAAATGTATATGCGATAAAGGTTGTGAACATAGCCATCTCACCCTGCGCGAAATTCACAATATTAGTAGTCTTATAAATTAAGACCATTGCTACGGCTAGCAATGCATAAATGCTTCCAGCAGCAACACCACTAATAACCTGTTGCCCAAACATCTTTCAACGTCCCCACATTCTACCAATCTTTAATGATTACCATTTTGTTTTCTCGCCATTCTGCTACTGCAAAACGGTAAGAGCCTCTGTGTTTTCCTGGACCATACGTAATGGGGGGGACCAAACCAATATTAAAGTCCTTTAACGTTTCCAACCCTTTGATAAAGCTTTCTACAGTTGGGTTGCTGCCCGCTCTTTTCAGCCCCTCGACCAAGAGTATTGCACCAACCATGCCGTGGAAGGCATAATAACCCACCGTAGTTTCAGGGGCATATTTCTTTAGAATCTTAACTTTTTCGACAACGAGTGGGTTAGTTGAGTCCCCTAACGCTGTATAGAAGACTACTTTCAATCCGTTAACTGCGTCCCCGGCTAGTTTACCGGTATCAGGATGGGCTATTGGGTTGCAACCCACAAAATTTGGTTTCCATCCCATTTTCTGGGCTTCTTTCAAAAACATTGCAGCAGGTTTTGGGAT
>CAZFDM010000162.1:0-3897 GCA_964517975.1 uncultured Syntrophaceae bacterium | reverse complement strand
TTCTTACATGTTTAAGTCTGAGAATTTATCTCTAACACTTGAGAACAAATGGTGTCATGCTGAACTTGGTTCAGCATCTTGTTTTGTCCAAAAGGTGAGATCCTGAAACGAGTTCAGGATGACAACTCTGTTAAATTTCAAATATTTTTGGTTAGGTTTTTAAAACCTTCTCATTTGTCATTCCTGTGGAGGCAGGAATCCAGGTTTTTCAAAATATTTCTGGATTCCCCTGCCTGCGGCAGGCAGGCCTGCCTACCGCAGGCAGGCGTTTTCACGGGAATGACATTTTCATGGAGGTTTCAGGATAAAATATTTTTTCGTAGGGTAAGCCCTTGTGGCCTACCGAATTTCGATCAGCCGATGAAACTAAGATTCTTCGGAAAAAAAGAATGGCTCTCTTCCAGTACTGAGATAAGATTGGCGGAGCGGATGTCACTTTGGAGCCTACCATCCCAACCCTTTACCCCAGTTTGGGAGATAGAAGATCTTTCCAATCACCTCTGATAGCCAAATCGTTCTTCAAAGATGGGAGCAATCAGATTGTCAACAGGAACATAATCATCGGTTAGAACAACCGAATAACGCTCCCTTAGATATTTCTGAAGCATTTCTTGAGGCATGACATGGGAGGTCATCTCGACTTTTCCCTTCTTGATCACCTTGATGAAATCGTCCATATCCAGTCTCTTTAAACTTGCAACAATCACACAGGTGCTGATTCCAATACGGTCATAATCAGAGGTGAGGGTAATGAGGTGGACATGGCCTTTTCCAAATACCTCCTCCAATGTTCGAATGTAAGAGGGCATGAAGGCTCCCTCTTTGAAACTATCGATCACATTAGCAAGAAGTAGACCATCCGGTTTAAGAAGTCTTTTCAGTTCGAGGGCAAATTCTTTGGTAGTCAGATGATAGGGGATGGAAAGGTCATTGAAGGCATCCCCAAAGATGAAATCGTAACTTCCTTCGTCTTTACAATTCATCACGAACCAGCGACCATCCTCGTTAAATGAACGAATCCTTGTGTTCTCAGAGATCCCGAGATATTTTTTGACCACCCGAGTAATCTCGGGGTCTATCTCCACGACATCAATCTCTGCCGTTGGATATTTGGCTTCGATAAATCGGGGAAAGGTATACCCACCTCCCCCAAGAAAAAGAGCCTTAAAGGATGGCTTTTTTCTTGCCTGCCATCTGACAAACTCTTCATAGATACGGATATATTCATATTCGAGGTAGAGGGGATCCTTTAAGTCCGTATAAGAATGGACGAGGTGGTCGAGAACCAAGGATTCCAGAGGATTTCCTTGATTTCCCCTTATACTCCTTTTCAACTTGATCGTATAGTAATCACTCTCTTTAAAAAAATAGGTCTCTTCATCCAAGGGAGGGTTAAAGGCATATCCATAGGAGAGTCTTAGCGTTTGAATGGGAGAAGAAATAGAAACCTCATCTGGATAGATCCTCGCGTAGACATAGAGGGTTGTTATGGGAAGGATAATAAGGATGATGAAGAGGAGAAGGAGAAAGAGAGCCAATGTCCTCTTTCTCCTCAAGAATCCTCCGAAAATAAAGGCGGAGAGGATGAGAATGATCCCCATGGTCAACAGGATGTGTCGAGTCCCCATCCACGAGATGAGATAAAACCCAGTGGCAAAGGTTCCAAGGATGGAGCCAAGGGTGGAGAAGGCATAGATCTTACCGACCACATTCCCCGTCTTCTCCAGATTATTAAGAGTTAGTTTGACCACCACAGGCGAGATCATCCCAAGCAGGCAGGATGGAGCAAAAAAGATGATCGTTGTGATGAGAAGGATACGGGTCATCAGGCTGGTTTGAAAATGAGCACCTCCAACCAGATTAGTCAGAGGTGATATGGAAAAGGCCCCCAACCCTGAAAGAAAGAGTAACCAGCCCAAGGTCGAGGATCGTGGATAACGGTCAGCAATTCTTCCTCCTAAATAGGCCCCAATACTGATCCCAGCAAGAACCACCCCGATGATGCTCGTCCAGGTATAAAGGGAAACCCCTACATAGGGGGCCATAATTCTCCCTGCAACCAGTTCAATAACCAAGGTGCAGAAACTGGCAATGAACACTACAATATTGGCTTTAATGACCTCTCGTTGCATGATGTAACCTTTCTTTATAAAAATGGAAACGTTATAAAAGTTATCCTAAAGAAAATCAAGACGATTTTCCATAAGGGATGAAGTATAAAGAGTTACTCCCCTATGGATTAGCTTCCTTTATATTTTGGCGTCCTTTTTTCAAGAAAGGCGGTCATCCCTTCTTTTGCATCAAGGGTTCGTGAGATGTGGGCGATCGACTGACTTTCATTTTCCATCTGTGTCTCCAATGTCTCATTCCAACCAAGGTGTAGTAGTCTCTTCGATATGCCTAAAGAGATCGGTGGCCCTGAGGTAAGTTGACTCGCTAAAGCCTTTGCCTGGGAGAGTAAATCTTCCTCCTCTACAACACGGTTGATGAGCCCCCACTCAAGTGCCTCCTGTGCAGATAAAATCCGATTCGTTAATGTCAACTCAAGGGCCCTTCTCAATCCCACAATCCGTGGGAGGATATAGGACATACTTCCATCCGGGGTCAGTCCTACCCGGGTATAGGCAATGCTAAAGCGAGCAGATTTGGTGGCCAGGACGAAGTCACAGGCAAGCGCCAGGCTCATCCCTGCTCCCACTGCAAATCCGTTCACTGCAGCAATGATTGGGGCGTCCATTCGAATCATCCTCGAGATGGCAGCGTGAAGGTAGGTAGTAATCTCTTTAATGTGCAAAGGGAGGCGAGGGCCCTGGTTTATAAACTCCTTCAAATCCCCACCCGCACAGAAAAGATTTCCCTTTCCTGTGATCACTACAGCGCGAATCTCAGGATCCTCATCACATTGCAGGATCGCTCCTAAGAGATCTTTTGAAAACTCAAGGTTGATCGAGTTTGCTGCATCTGGTCGGTTAATGGTGATATAGGCAACATGTTCCTGGATGTCAAAGAGAAGGGTTTTATATTGCATTGGGGGTCAACCTCCTAATCTTGGGGGATGAAGGGATAAAATCACTCACCATCCGAAAACTAATTTCCATCAAATGTGTGGTGTTCTTTTCTTTGATACCAAGATGCAGGGTCTACCAGATATTCTTCTGTATCCTTAAGAGAAAGGTAATGCTCATTCTCTATCTTGACCAGAAGATCGAAGAACTCTCTCTCTTTTGGGTCTGAAACACTGTCTCTCAATTCGGCGTAGAACTTTGCCCCCTTGGCTTCAAAATCGATAGCGGTCCGGACCGCCTCCAGATCATCTGAATCTCCTTTAGAACCCTCATCTACTTTCTTCACAAGATCAAGAAGTATATCCTTGACGATGGTATTCTTAACCTTTAGAGGGACGGTCTCAGGCCATCTCTCCTGTCTTTTCCACATCTCATGGAGTTGCCTTAAGCGTTCGTAGTGTTCCAACTCATCCTCTGCAATCTGTTGAAACATCCTTTTACCCAAAACATTCTTTGTTCGATTGGCGTGTTTAAGATAAAATTCTCGCTCCCTCATCTCATTATTAAGGGCAACCTCCAGAGCACTCAAACGATCTTTTACGTTCATCGTCTCTTCTCCCTTCTTAGAATAATTTAATCTTTATCAACGATTCATATTATCCTAATTTCTGCCACCCATCAAGCCTAACGCAATCACTAATTTAGGCCCTTAGATTCTTACACGAAAAATCTAAGAATTTTATCTCACATTTTGCCCCCTCACCCCCTCCCTGGTTTATTTTTGTTTAGGCCCTTAGGGAATTGATATCGACAAAAGATTGTCGATAAGCCTAAGCGGCAATGCCAATGATTTCAAAAATGTTTTGCATCTCTCTTTGGATGTTCTCATAAT
>CAZFDM010000161.1:0-3400 GCA_964517975.1 uncultured Syntrophaceae bacterium | reverse complement strand
GGATACCTGCCCGCAAACCGTTGATGGATAAGGTTTTGCTGGGTGGAGGTGAAGTCAAAAAAATGCATGTAAAATTTCCAAATAAAATCAATATATTGGGAGTTTTGTGAAGGGCTATTATCCCATACAAAAGGAGGTGCTTATTTATGAATAGATTTAAAAAACCTCAGTGGTCTCCCTATGCCTCAGGTGCTTTGATAGGAGTGGTGAGTTGGTTCGCTGTTCTTACGGCCGGGAAATATCTTGGTGTTTCAACCACCTTTGTTCGAACCATTGGCATGATTGAGTCTCTTTTTGCCCCCGAACATGTCTCCACCCTACCCTATTTTATCAAGGAGAAACCTATTATAGATTGGCAATGGATGGAAGTCTTAGGGATCCTTATTGGAGCCTTCGTTGCTGCGAGGCTTTCTGGAGAATTTAAAGGGAGATTTGTTCCACCCATGTGGGAAAAACGGTTTGGTCCAGACCGATTTAAACGATGGTTTGTTGCGTTTCTTGGAGGGATCATCTTAATGTTTGGGGCTCGAATGGCAGATGGCTGACCGAGTGGTCACGGAATCAGCGGTTCGCTGCAATTAGCTCTAAGTGGCTGGATATCCTTAATTTGCTTCTTTATCGGGGGAATGGTCATGGTTCGCCTCCTCTACGGGAAGGGAGGTGAGTAGAATGGGAACATTACTTTTAGGTCTTCTCACAGGTATATTCTTCGGTTTCTTCCTTCAAAAAGGTCAAGCACTGCGATACGATAGACAAATTGGAATGCTTCGCTTAAAAGACTTCACCATTCTCAAACTGATGGTCTCTGCCATTCTGGTGGGAATGGTGGGAATCTATTTCTTCGTAGATATGGGATGGGGTAAACTCAGTATCAAACCCACTGTCCTCGGAGCCAATATTTTGGGTGGATTGATTTTTGGATTGGGATGGGGAATGTTGGGCTACTGCCCTGGGACAGCCGTTGGAGCCACTGGGGAAGGTAGATGGGATGCCTTTTGGGGTGGGATTTTAGGCATGCTTGTCGGCGCAGGAATCTTTGCTGAATTTTATTCATTCATTAAGGACAGCATCCTCAAGTGGGGCGACTTGGGAAAGATCACTATTCCAAAATTACTGGGAATCAATCACTGGATCATTATTCTTATCCTCTGGGTGGTCATGATCCTTTTCTTTTGGATCATTGAGATGAAAAAGGAATAAAAAGGCTTCCTCTCCTCTTAGGGACAGGAAGCCTCCATCCTTTTAGCAAACCCTACTCCAAATCTATTTAACCCGTAAGGGTAGCCAAATAGGCAGCACCCAACTTGTCAATATGGGCCTTAATGTTTTCAAAGGTATTTAAATGATCCTCTTCGTCTTTAAGAAGGTCTTCGAAAAGCTCTTTGGAAATCTGGTCCTTTTCGGCTGAACAGACTACGGAGGCCTCGTTATACATTTTAACCGCCTGTGCTTCAAGGCCAATATCTGTGGTCAACATGTCCGGAATCTTCTGCCCTTTTTTGGCAACCATATCTGGTTTCGAGGTGGGTTCTCCTTTCAGAAAAAGAATCCTTTCAGCCAATTTTTCTGCATGCTTCATCTCTTGAATTGCAATCTCCTTCAATTTAGCGGCCAATTTCCCGAAATCCTGATCCTCAAGTTCATAGTGATGGGCCATGTACTGAGCAATTGCGGATAACTCCCTCATTCTCGCCTTATTCAATAGGTCGATTACTTTCTGGCTCATAGTTCCTCCTTTCAATGGTTTTTCTTAATTTTATTTTTAAAAACTCAAATAGTCAAGAGGAAAAGCATCTGACCGTCTATCACTTTTATCCCCCTATTAGGTCATAGGAATTTCAATGCGAATTTTTTTATTGACAAAAGAGGAGTTTTTTTATATATTGTAGTAATAATACTACAAATACAGATAAAGGAGGATTATCTATAAAAGTGCTCCAAAAGCTTAGAGAGGCTCGGCAGGGAATTCTTGCCCAAATCGCTTTGATTGAAGAGATGAGGAGGGGGTCTGTTATCCGACAATTTCTCAAGATCAAATTAAAGGGAAAACGAAGGCCTATCCTCTGTGGCCCCTATGCCCTCTTCACTTTTAAGAAGAAAGACAAAACCATAAGCCGCAGGCTCCATGATCTTGAAGAGATTCGGAGGTTGGAAGAGCAAGTGGAAAACTACCACATCTTTCAGAAGCTTTGTTGGCGATTGGTGGAGATTAGCGAGGCGATTTGTGATGAGAAAGAGAAGGAGGCTCAAAAATGATTCCAAAGGATCATCTCAGGGTGATGGGGGAGATGCTTAAACCTCTTCGGGGATCTCAGAGGAAGAGCGTCCTTTTGGTCGTCCAGGGAATTGCCTGGATGGCCCAGGCCGCCTCCATTGCCGTGGCGGCCTTTATCTCTCAAACCACAGGGAGTCAGATGGGTAGTGCTCTGACCCGTTTTTATCGTCTCTTGCATAATCCAAAATTAGACGATCTGAAAATGGCTCGTCAGATGCTCTCCTTCTTCGCCCAACTTCAGGGTCCACTGCTTATTGCAATCGATTGGACAGAATGGCATCAACCCCTTCGAATGTTGTTGGCTTCGGTGATCCGAGGCACCAGGGCCATCCCTGTCTATGCCTCGGTATTTAGTAAGACCCAGATCCATCGATCCCAGAATACCTGGGAAAATAATTTCCTTCGACTCCTCTGTTTGCTGTTAGATGAGGTGAAAACGAAGGCCTGTTTTCTCTCTGATCGAGGGTTTCGACGAGTCAGCTACCTCAAACTTCTACTGGAACAAAAAGAACATTCCTTTTTGGTCCGAATTACAGATCAGATTACGGTGGAGTTTAAAAAAGGCAAACGGCTCCTTAAGAAATGCGCTTTACAACCAGGCCATGCCTTGGATCTCGGATGGGTCCTTCTCCGACAAGATGGAGCTGTAAAGGTTCGACTCATAGGGATCTGGGCGAAAGGTCAAAGAGAACCTTGGTGGTTAGCCACCAATCTGGAAGATTCCCTTGCCTACCTCGCTTCCCTCTATGACCGCCGAATGGCGATAGAAGAACAAATCCGAGATACCAAAGGCGCTCGCTTTGGACTAAAGTTAGTCTGGACTCAGATTAAAACCCCCCAGGCCCTCGCTCGATTCACCCTGTTTATTGGCCTAGCCGTTCTGTTGCTGACCGCCATCGGTTATGCCGTAGCGATGCGCCACCCAAACGTCCGCCTCACCTCAAAAAAGAAAGGACCCCGACTCTCCTTTCTCACCATTGGTTGTCTTTTCTTTTATTACTTTCTTTCCACTCAGAGCCTCTCTCTAAAATCCCTCAAAAACCATATCCCCCCACCTACACTCCGCCCCTTCCCATGGTTAGAAACTAATTCAAAAAGGAGTACCTAAAAGTGATAGACGGTCAG
>CAZFDM010000160.1:0-2834 GCA_964517975.1 uncultured Syntrophaceae bacterium | reverse complement strand
GCTTTCAGCAATGTCAGGCAGAAGCGAAAGGATCTCTCGAATCTTAGGATGATTTCCTACAATATCTTCGGTTGTGAAACTGCGGGCAAGCTCCCTTCTTAGCCTTTCAATTTCGGAGAGATCGCGAAAGGTTTCAACACCACCCAAGATTTCACCATTGGGGTCTTTTAGAAGGGCACTGTTGATACAAACGGGTTTCTGCTCTCCCGACTTATCAATGATACGGGCATGAACACTTATCTGTGGATGTCCTGAAATCGCTGAATCAATGGGACATTTGGCCTGACAGATATCTGCTCTAAAGATATCGAAACAATACTGGCCGATGGCCTCTTCAGCCTTGAAACCTGTAATTAACTCGGAAGCCCTATTAAAAAAGGTAATCCTCTTTTCGAAATCAACCGTAAAAACCCCGTCGCTGATGCTTTCCAAAACGGTGCAACACGGTGCCGCAAGACCAAAGGTACTCTTGCACGATGCATAGAGATCCTCTGAATGAAATTCTGGTTTAATTTGGTATTGATCCATTAGATTCTTCATATTATATGGTGGAGGGAATGAATGTTTTAACTTTTTAAAATATTATTTAATATACCTTTTTCTTAATCTTTTGTCTAAATTTTTGATACTTCATCTTTATATGTATCACTATTTAAATTGAAGCCCCGAAAAAGTCTTTAATTAGGTAAGGGACAAACCCTTACCCTACAAATATTTATTATCGGTATCCGCCCGACCGTTGCGAAAAAAATGATAAAAAGTAACCGCTGTGAGCATCTGGAAAGCAAATCCCACTGCGACCGGCAACATCTCTAAGCCCTTAAAACTCATGGCCGCTATGCCAATGGCAATAGGCAGGTTCTTCATTCCCGATGAGTAGGTGATGGCTATGTTTTTTCCCCTGGGAAAAAATTTAAGGCTCACTATGTAAGCTACTAAAAAAAGAATGGGGAAGATCAATATTGTCGATATTACCAAAGGACCTATGAGTCCTATGTTTTTCATAATGGGAGGGATATTGGTATTAATTGCCATAAACATCAGAAATACCGCCATAGTTGCCGAGATGGCCGGCATCACCGGCAAATACTTCTGGACATTAATCTGTCTTTCTATAAGTTCTCTTAAAGCAATACCACCCAGCACTGGCAAAAGCACAGTATAAATGAGCTGTCGAAACATCCCCCGTGTATTCACCTTAACAAATGTGCCAGCAAACACGGACATGAGAATGGGTATGAGGAATGGAGCCAGAATCATAGTGGTAGCGTTGATGACTGTGGCCAGTGGAACATCTCCTTTCAGGAGACCAGCCCAGACAAGGGCCATACCAGCACAGGGGACCACACCGATTAAAATCAGGCCAGTGGCTAAATCAGAATCCCCGGATAGGAAAATGAAAGCTAACAGCCAACACAAGAAAGGAGCAAAAAAGAAATTCAACACCAGTCCAAAAAAGAAGCCCTTCCAGTCTTTAACTGCTGTTGCTAAGCTCCTGAAGGTAATGGTGAAGCCCATAGCGGCTATCATAATAATGATGAGAGGAGTATTAAATTGACGAATATAGACACCAGGCCAGGCAGTGAAAAATCCAATGACCACTCCTACGATCAGCGTAGTGATAATAATGTAAGTATACTTCTCCCTCACAAACTTAGCATAGTTCATTATAATCTTCATTTGTTCACCTTGACTTAATTAGAAACTTATTATTAATCCTCCCGGATGGCCTTTACAATGAGCTCTTTCGCCTTCTTCACGTCATCCTGAGAAACATAGTCCATTAAAGGTTTCATGTTTTGACCGATGTCCTCGTGAAGAGCCTTCTTTTTCATACCAATATCTCTTGCCAGAACGATGCTCTTTGTCACTTTAAACCCAGCCTTCTCTGTCATCTTCCGACTGCACTCAAAGGGACAGCCATCCACGGTGACAATCTTTTTTGCTGCCTTGGTCTTTCCCATGACGGGGGGAATCTTTTCGGGCAGTGCCCCCAGGCAGCCAATGGCCACCTTTTCCAGTCCAAGCTCTTTTACTGCCTCGAGACTGGCCAGGGCACTGGTAATGCCTGTATTGGATAAACCTCCAAAACATGAAAAGATGATGTTTTCGTGAGTCTTCATTCCTTCTTGCCAATGTTTCTCTTCTGCCATCTTTTTTACCTCCTTTCACTTATTAAAAAATATCGTGACCGTGTCCGTGTTTCGTGTCCCTAACCCATATTAATCCCGCTATTTTACTTAAACTTCTTCTCCCCTGCACGGATCTCTATATTCAGTCTGTTTTCCTCCAGTGGGAGGATGCAGACAAATTTTTCGTTATAAACACAGGATGGATTATAAGCATAGTTGAAATCAACAACGATTCGATAACCTGGCATCAAAACCTCTGCATCGAGGTAACGCCCTCCTTCATAAGTCTCTTTGCCATTGGTTTTGTCATAGAAGGGAATGAAAATCATGTCACTACCAATTGACTTATAGAGTTCCAAAGAATATTCCTTCCCATTAAAAGCAAAATGAAATTTTCCATATCGAATGTATCGTTTTTTAGGCCCCTTATTTGTTGGGAAAGTAGCATAATACTTTGGATTATTGATATTAATGATATAACGCTCAATCTTTCCCTCAAACCGGTACCTTAGATCGATAGGAAAATAGTGAAGGCCTCTAAATCGCGTTTTATCTGACTCTTCAAGAGGGGAATTTGGAGCATTTTTAAAAAAATGGTCCCTCTCTTTACGAAAATTTTGGATGTCCTGGATGATCTTTTCTTTTGTTTCAGATTCATTGGGGTAGATGGGTTTAAGAGCCCCTAATAGAAATAAAATTATT